>VGWC01000108.1 GCA_016873775.1 Ignavibacteria bacterium
ACACGATAACAAGCATTGATTACCAAATACGGTTACGACGTTTTTTTTACTATTTGTGGAATTTCTCTCATCGGAATTTACGTAGGAAGTTTTCTTTCGTCCGATATATTCCGTTGGACAATTTGGATTTTCTCTGCCGCGCTTTTTCTTTTCTCGCTTAACTTTTTCCGCGACCCGAATCGCACAACGCCAAACATTGAATGCGGTGTAATTTCTCCCGCTGACGGAAAAGTTGTTCTCATTCAAGAAGTTGAAGAAAAAGAATTTCTAAAAGGAAAAGCAAAACAGATTTCTATTTTTATGTCGCCATTGAATGTACACGTGAACAGATTTCCGATGGACGGCAAAGTTGCTTTCTTTCAACATATTCCTGGCAAATTTATGGTTGCGTTTGAAGATAAATCTTCGGAAGTGAACGAGCGAACCTTGATTGGTTTAGAAACGAATTACGGAAAAATTCTTTTTAAACAAATTGCAGGATTTGTTGCAAGAAGAATTGTTGCAAATTTGAATGTCGGCGACATTGCAAAATGCGGAGAACGATTCGGAATGATAAAATTCGGCTCGCGCGTTGATGTGCTGCTTCCGCTTCATTCTGAAATCAAAGTGAAACTTGGCGATATCACTGTTGCCGGTGAAACAGTGATTGCGATGATGCCGAAGAGATAGTTACGAGTTACGAGTTACAAGTTACGAGTTACGAGTTACGAGTTACGAGTTACAAGTCGCAAGTTTTTGAAAACTAAAATATAAAATTTCAAATCTAAAATATCAATGAGAATTACCCGCGCAGTTGTTCCAAGTTTATTTACAACGTTGAATATGTTTTGCGGATTTCTTTCGATGACATATTCCGTAAAAAATGATGTACTGAATGCAGTAATTTTTATTCTTTTGGGCGCAGTGTTCGATTCACTTGATGGCGTAATGGCGCGGCTCACAAAATCATCGAGCAAGTTCGGTGTTGAATTTGATTCGCTTTCAGATGTCGTTACGTTTGGTGTTGCGCCGTCGTTTCTCGTGTATCAATATCAATTCAACACGTGGGGAAGTATGGGAGTGTTAATCAGTTCGTTGCCGATGATTTGCGGAGGAATTCGTCTTGCGCGTTTCAATGTGCAACTTTCGGGATTTGATAAAGAATATTTTACCGGGCTTCCAATTCCTGCACAAGCGGCGGTTCTCTGTTCATTTCTTGCAACAGATTTTGAATCGTTATTTCCGATGCTCACTATTTCAAAATCCGAATTTCTTGCGCCTCTCGTTGTGGTTGTTTCTCTTGCAATGATTTCAACAGTTCGCTACGATACGCTTCCGAAATTTACAACGCGCGATATTCAACTTCATCCCGCAAAATTTACGATTGTTACCTTCGCGGCATTCATCATAATTTTTACAAAAGGCGCGGCGTTGTTTCCCGTGTTTGTATTGTATTTGCTTTCTGGAATCATTCGTTGGTTCGTCGCGTTGTTCAAACACTTGCGAACATCGGCTTTGGATGAAGAGGAAGACGATGAAGATGCGGAAATCTCGCGTGTGGATATTTAGCGTGGAGTGAGAAGCAATGAGCAGTGAGAAAAAACTACAAATGTTGAATTGCAAATTCCTTTGGCAAAAAATAGAGTTTATAGTATTGACAGAAAATAATTTTAAGAAATAATTAGAAAGATAATCTTATGGGCAACATCGGCACAACAGAAATCATATTGATATTACTCATCGTTCTCATTTTCTTCGGCGCAAAAAAAATTCCAGAACTTGCGCAGGGATTGGGAAAAGGCGTACGCGAATTTCGTAAAGCCGCGCGCGATATTCAAGACGAAATCGAAAAAGAAAGCACAGAGAAAAAGTAATTTCTCTCGCAAAGCCGCAATGACGCAAAAAAAATATTTTGTGTTTTCGTGTCTTTGTGGCAAATGAATTCAATGATAACATTCGATTCAATCAAAGAAGAACTTTCTTCTCGCAAAACTTCCGTCGAAAAACTCACGAAACAATTTCTTCAAACAATAAACGAGAAGCGAAAACTCAATGCGTTTCTCAATGTGTTTGATGGAAAAGCAACGAGCAACGCGCAAGAAGTTGATAAAAAAATTGCGAATGGAAATTCCGGTTCGCTTGCGGGAATGATTATGGCAGCGAAAGATAATATCTGTTTCAAAGATGAAGTTACGACGTGCGGCTCAAGAATTTTACAAGAGTTTGTTTCATTGTATGATGCAACCGCAATTCAGCGACTCAAAAATGCTGATGTTGTGTTTGTTGGAAAAACAAATCTCGATGAGTTTGCGATGGGTTCCTCAACAGAAAATTCTGCGTATGGAACAGTTTTACATCCACACGATGAAACACGTGTTCCCGGTGGTTCAAGCGGCGGTTCTGCTGTTGCTGTTGAGGCGAATATGTGTGTAACTGCGCTTGGAAGTGATACCGGCGGTTCAGTTCGTCAACCGGCAGCGTTGTGCGGAGTGATTGGTTTGAAGCCGACGTACGGAAGAGTTTCGCGTTACGGTTTGGTTGCGTACGGTTCCTCGCTCGACCAAATTGGTGTTTTCGGAAATTGCGCGAAAGACATTGCGAGAGTTTTGAATGTTATTGCCGGATACGATGAACACGATTCGACTTCGGCTAATGTTTCTGTTCCGAATTATGTTGAAGCGTTGAATGGAAAAATTTCAGGTTTGAAAATTGGTATTCCAAAAGAATATTTTGGTGATGGACTTGATGAAGAAATTCGCAAAGCAATTTTTCAGCAAGTAGAAATTTTGAAATCGAACGGCGCAACGGTACAAGAAATTTCGATGCCGAACGCTGAATACGTTATTCCAACATATTACATAATCGCAATGGCAGAAGCATCGAGCAATCTTTCGAGGTTTGACGGAGCGAGATACGGACTTCGTTCAGAGAAAGCAAAAAATCTTTTCGAGATGTATGTGAAATCGCGCAGTGAAGGTTTTGGCGAAGAAGTAAAGCGCCGCATTATGATTGGCACGTATGTTCTTTCCGCCGGTTATTATGATGCATATTATCGCAAAGCGCAAAAAGTCCGACGATTGATTTATAACGATTTCATCAACGCATACAAAGAAGTTGATATCATCGTTTCTCCCGCAACGCCAACGACCGCTTTTAAAATCGGAGAAAAAACTTCTGACCCTGTACAAATGTATTTAGAAGATGTGTACACGGTTTCTGCAAATCTCGCCGGGATTCCCGCAATAACAGTTCGCGCAGGAAAATCACAAAATGGTTTGCCGATTGGATTTCAACTTTACGGAAAACATTTCGATGAAGCGACGATATTGAAAGTTGCGGATTGTTTGGAGAAAAATTAATGGACAGAGAAACGTATTATTATCATTACTCAGGATTTCTTGAAGATATTATCTGCCGACTTTCTGGAAGCGTAAGAAAAATCTCAGACGAAGAACTACATTCATTCGCGAAACTTCCACCGGAAGAGAAACTACAATTACTATGTGATGCACAAACATTTGTCTCAGAAAATGTTCCGTTTGAAATTATAGATAAAGTTTTTCTACATAGCGGAAAATCTTAGTCACGAAATGAAACAAAAAAGAAAAAACATTTCTCGCAGAAAAACCTTCATCGGTATGAAACCGTTGGAAAGTTACAACGACATCAAACGCGAAGAACTGGAAGATTTGAAAAAGATGACGATGAAAGAAGCAATTGCACAAACTGAAATTCTCCTTCGAGCGACAAAATGGATGAAATAATTCGGCAAATGCAGTTGTGCCTTGATGAACTCAAAATTTCTTACGTTGTCATTGGAGTAATCGCTGCATCAATTCTTGGAAGACCACGAATGACAATGGATTCGGACATTGTTCTATTACTCGAACAAAACCAAACAGAACAATTTATCGCTTGTGCATCAGCAAAGGGATTTTCCGTTACGCAATCTTCAAAACCAAAAATTATTTCTCGACTCAATCGCGGACTTTCTGTAAAACTGCGTTACACAAAACGATATTCGGTTGATGTTCGCATTGCATCATACAGTATTGATTTTCAGTCAATCAAAAAAGCAAAACGGCACATGTTGTTTGACGTTCAATTACCGATTGTGCAACCAGAAGAACTCATCGTATATAAACTTGCGCGCTTCGATGGAATAGACGAATCTGATATTCAAGCAGTAATGCAACGACAAAAAAAGAAATTGAATATCGAAACAATTATTTCTTCAACACAAAAACTATCCGAAGAAACAGGCAACGAAAAAATTTTAGAAAACCTTTCTACATTCTTGAAATGGTTTAAATCTTGAAACACAATTTTTTGCCGAAGGCATCCCTTCGGGACATTTTACATTTGTAACTTTTAACTGAACCTATGTCAATTTTAGTCAACAAAAAAACTCGGCTCGTCGTGCAGGGAATTACCGGCGGCGAAGGAACATTTCACACATCGCAAATGCTCGCGTATGGAACAAACGTTGTTGCCGGCGTAACTCCCGGCAAAGGCGGTTCGCAATACAAAGGCAACGAAAAAGATATGTTTGAAAAAGCAGTTCCGATTTTCAATACCGTTGCCGATGCAGTAAATAACGTAGGCGCGGATACATCGGTGATTTTTGTCCCTGCGCAATTTGCTGCCGATGCAATTATGGAATCAGCCGCCGCGGGAATCAAACTCGTTGTGTGCATCACGGAAGGAATTCCCACGCGCGATATGGTTCGTGTGTATGATTACACGCAAAAAGTCGGTACGCGTTTTATCGGTCCGAATTGTCCCGGAATTATTACGCCGGGAGAATGTAAAGTCGGAATTATGCCGGGATTTATTCACAAGCCGGGACGCGTGGGATTGATTTCGCGGAGTGGAACGCTCACGTATGAAGCCGTGCATCAACTCACCACGCGCGGCATCGGACAATCAACGTGCATCGGTATTGGCGGCGACCCGATTATCGGAACGCGATTTCTCGATGCGATAAAACTGTTCAACGAAGACGACAAAACCGATGCGATTGTAATGATTGGTGAAATCGGCGGAAGCGCGGAAGAAGAAGCGGCGGCGTTTATCAAAAAGAATGTGAAGAAACCTGTTGTCGGATTTATTGCGGGACAAACCGCTCCTCCCGGACGAAGAATGGGACACGCAGGCGCAATTATTTCCGGTGGAAAAGGAACTGCGGCAGAAAAATTCAAAGCGATGCGCGAAGCAGGAATTCACGTTGTCGAAAGTCCTGCAATGCTTGGCGAAATGATGGAGAAAGTGCTGGGAAAGAAAAGCGTTTCGACGAAAGTTTCTGGCGTGAAGAAAAGTGTTGAAAAGAAAGTAGCGCCGACGAAGAGAGTAACTTCAAAAATAAAAAAGTGAGTTTGATTTCTATTTTGTAATAACATATATTTTGCATGCACTGAAAGTGAAAAAGCAAAA
>VGWC01000109.1 GCA_016873775.1 Ignavibacteria bacterium
TCGTGGTGAATAAAAAAAATTATGCTCGATTTCACTTTCACTGAAGAACAAAAAATGCTGCGCGACGTTGCACGAAAATTTACCGACAACGAAGTGCGACCGTTCGCGGCAATGATTGACGAGAAAGAAGAATTGCCTTTCGAAATAATAAAGAAAGCCGCAGAACTTGGTTTTCTCGGCGTAGCATTTCCCGAAGAATATAACGGCGGCGGCTTTGGTGAAATCGGCTACTGCATTTTACTCGAAGAAATTTCTCGCGGATGTAATTCCACAGCAGTAACCATTGGTGGACACGAATCACTTGGCGCAATGGCAATTTATCTTTGCGGCAACGAAGAACAAAAGCAAAAATATTTGAAACCGCTTGCAGAAGGAAAATTTCTTGCTGCATTTGCACTCACCGAACCAAACGCCGGCTCCGATGTTTCTTCGATGAAAACAATTGCAGCGGAAGATGGAAATTATTTTTTTCTCGATGGAAATAAAACATTCATCACCAACGGAAATATTGCTG
This sequence comes from Ignavibacteria bacterium, assembly GCA_016873775.1. Lineage (NCBI taxonomy): Bacteria > Pseudomonadati > Ignavibacteriota > Ignavibacteria > Ignavibacteria bacterium. The sequence goes on from VGWC01000109.1 coordinate 515, forward strand.
ATGTGCTTGTTGTCTTCGCAGTAACAGATACATCGAAAGGAATAAAAGGTATTACAGCATTTATTGTTGAAAAAAATTGGAATGGATTTCGTGCGGGAAAACCGGAAAAGAAAATGGGAATTCGCGGCTCGCACACAACGGATTTATTTTTTGAAAATCTCAAAGTTCCGAAAGAAAACATTTTGGGAAATATTGGCGATGGATTCAAAATTGCAATGCAAACACTTGATTCAGCGCGTGTGAGTTTGTCTGCGCAGTGTCTTGGCTCTGCAAAAGAAATGCTTGCATTGAGTATCAAACACGCAAACGAACGCAAACAGTTTGGCAAACCGATTGCAGAACAACAAGCAATTCAATTTATGCTCGCGGAAATGGCTTCAGAAATTTATCAAGTGGAAAGTATTCTCTATCGCACGGCGTGGATGATTGATAATCACATTCCGTTTTCGCGCGAGTCGGCAATGTGCAAACTTGTTGCGACTGAAGTTGTGTGCAAAGTTGCGGATAGAGCAATGCAAATTCACGGCGGAATGGGTTATATGCGCGAGTATCCGATTGAACGATTGTATCGTGATGCGCGTGTCAATCGCATTTTTGAAGGAACAAATGAAATACAACATCTCGTGATAGCGAAAGATGTTTTGAAAAACGGAATTTAAATATTCACCGCGAATGACACGAATTGTATCTGTGAATATTCGTGCAACATTCGCGTAATTCGTGGTTAAAAAATTTATGAACAGTAAACAACTTTTATCTGGAAACGAAGCAATTGCTCGTGGTGCGTGGGAAGCAGGAATTCACGTTGCGTGCGGTTATCCCGGAACTCCCAGCACAGAAATAATCGAAAACCTTGCGCGCTACGATGACATTGACGTTGAATGGTCAACGAATGAAAAAGTTGCGTTTGATGTTGCGTATGGTGCTTCACTTGCCGGTGCGCGTTCACTCGTTTCAATGAAGCATGTTGGCGTGAACGTAGCGCTCGATTCGCTGATGGTTACACCGTTCAGCGGTGTTCACGGCGGATTTGTTGTGATTACCGCCGATGACCCGGGAATGCATTCATCGCAAAATGAACAAGACAATCGCTTCTTCGCAAAGTTTGCAAAAATTCCGATGCTCGAGCCTTCCGATAGTCAGGAAGCAAAAGAGTTTGTGAAAATTGCTTTCGATATCAGCGAGCAGTTTGACGTTCCCGTTTTTTTGCGAACAACAACACGCACTTCACATTCAAAATCTGTCGTAGAATTTTCTGAAGCAAAACGAACTCCGCCGCAAAAATATAAACACGACCCGCAGAAATATGTTGTTCCGATTTGGGGAAAACGCAGACGACAAAATATTGAAATGCGTTTGAAAAAAATGGAAGAGTTTGCAGAAACATTTCCCGAAAATAAAATTGAATGGAACAGCAAGAAAATCGGCGTGATTACGAGCGGCATTTGTTATCAGTATGCGAAAGAAGTTTTTCCCGATGCATCGTTTTTAAAACTCGGAATGATTTTTCCGCTTCCGAAAAAAATGCTCGAATGGTTTTGTGACGGCGTCGAAAAAATTTATGTTGTGGAAGAACTCGAACCATTTCTCGAAGAACAATTGCGTTTACTCGGCGTGAAAAATCCGTTCGGCTCGTTGAATCTCAGCGGCAAAGATGTGTTCACGAATATGTTTGAACTCTCGCCCGATATTGTGCAGCACGCATTCAGCGGTAACGGCGAAAAAAAATCATTCGACAATGAAATCGCAATTCCTCCGCGTCCGCCGGTGATGTGCCCCGGTTGTCCTCACAGCGGCGTATATTTTGTTTTGCACAAGTTGAAAACAGTTGTTACCGGCGACATCGGTTGTTACACGCTTGGCGCGCTTCCACCGTTCAATGCGCTTGATACAACGTTGTGTATGGGCGCGGGAATCGGCAATGCGTTCGGAATGGAAAAAGTTCATCGCGCTACGATGGGAAAAAAACTGGTTGCCGTGATTGGCGATTCAACGTTTTTGCATAGTGGAATTGCGCCGCTCATTGATATTGTGTTCAACAAAGGAATTACAACCGTTGTGTTGATGGATAATTCCACGACAGGAATGACGGGACATCAGCAACATCCGGGAATGGGAAAAACCGTGCGACTGGAAAACACGTATGCAATTAATTACGAGCAATTGATTTCTGCAATCGGTGTAAAACATATTCGTGTTGTTGATCCGTATGATTTGGAAGCAACAGAAACAGCGATGAAAGAAGCACTGGCATTGAACGAACCCGCTGTTGTCATTTCCCGCCGCGCGTGTGTGTTGTTGGAAGAAGAAAAAGCAAAAACGCATTATCCGTATGAAGTGCTTGGTGAACTGTGCGAAGAATGTGATTTGTGTTTGAAAATCGGTTGTCCCGCGATTGATGGTTCGCAAGCAGTTCCGTTCATTTCCAAAGAGCGTTGCATCGGCTGCGATTTGTGCGCGAAACTTTGCAACTTTGATGCGATACGAATGATAGAAAATTAAATTCCAAATGACAAATAACAAATAAATTCCAAATTTCAATTTTGAATTTGTGTTTTGATATTTATTTGAAATTTGGAATTTGACTCTTTGAATTTTATCCTAAATAAAATATGATGAAGAACAATATTGGAAAAAACATTCTCTTTGCTGGCGTTGGCGGACAAGGAATTTTACTGATTTCCGAACTCACTGCACGCGCCGCAATTCACACTGATTTTGATGTAAAGAAAACGGAAGTGCACGGTGCAGCACAACGCGGTGGAAGTGTTGTAAGCCACGTGCGCTTTGCTGAAAAAGTTTATTCGCCGATTTCCAAAACGGGAGAAGTGGATATTCTTCTTTCGCTGGAAAAATTGGAAGGACTTCGCTGGGCGCACTATGTGAAAGACGGCGGAATAATTTTACTCAACAATGAAGAACGTTCGCCGCAACCGATGACAGAAAAGAAAGTTGAGTATCCACAAAACATCGAAGAATTTCTTTCAAGCAAAGGATATAACGTGCAAATAATTGATGCTGTTTCAATGGCAAGCGCAATGGGAAATTATCGCGCGGCAAATACAATCCTTCTCGGCGCAATGGCTTCGCATACGGGAATTGACGATGAACATTGGTTCGCCGTGATGAAAGAAAATCTCAATCCGAAAATTTTGGAATTGAATTTGCAAGCGTTTGAGATGGGAAAGAAATTATCGCAAAAAGTTTTATCAGTTGCATAAAATAAATGCAATTCATTTCACTCACAGTCAACGGTGAAACAAAAGAACTCGCAATCGAACCGCAGTGGACGCTCGCAGAAGTTCTTCGCGAGCAACTGCATTTAACAGGAACAAAAATCGGTTGCGATACGGGAGATTGCGGCGCTTGCACGGTATTGCGTGATGAAAAACCGATTCTTTCGTGCATCACGCTTGCAATTACGTGCGACGGAAGTTCCATTCAAACAATCGAAGGCATAGCAGAAAATGGAAATCTTCATTCGCTGCAAAAATCTTTTCTTGAACACGGAGCATTACAATGCGGGTTTTGCACATCGGGAATTGTTTTATCATCAATCAGCAATGAGCAATCAGCAGTTAGCAAAGATGAAATAAAAGAAGAACTTTCCGGAAATCTTTGTCGCTGCACGGGCTACACAAAAATTGTTGAAGCAGTTCATTCACATCGCACATCGCACATCGCAAATCCCCAATCTGAAATCAAAATTGACGGTGTTCCCAAAGTTACCGGCTCTGCGCAATTCACTGACGATATATTTCTTCCGCGAATGTTGTTCGGAAAAATTCTTCGCAGTCCGTATGCGCACGCAAAAATTCTTTCCATTGATACATCGAAAGCAGAACAACTTCCCGGCGTAGTTGCAGTAATGATGGGAAAAGATTTGCCGATGAAATATGGCGTTCTTCCTTCGAGTCAAGATGAAGAAGCGCTGTGTGTTGATAAAGTGCGTTTCATCGGCGATGGTGTTGCTGCCGTTGCCGCGCTCGATGAATTCACCGCGCAAGAAGCATTGAAATTGATTGACGTGCAGTATGAAATTCTTCCTTCTATTCTTTCGGTTGACGATGCGCTGAAAACGTCGCTTCCAAAAATTCACGCCGAAACGAAATACGAAAACAACGTTGCGAAAAATGTCGAATTGGAATTCGGCAATGTTGAAGAAGGATTTGCAGAAGCGGATTATATTCGCGAAGATGAATTTTTTTATGATTCCAACACGCACGCAATGCTCGAACCACATTCTGCTGTTGCATCATTTGAGCCATCTGCAACTTCTAAAAATTTTCGAGATGGAAATCTTACGCTGTGGTCATCAACACAAACGCCGCATTATGTTCATCGCACGCTTGCAAAAGTTTTAGAAATGCCTGCAAGTCATATTCGCGTGATTAAACCGCATCTCGGCGGTGGTTTCGGCGGAAAGAGTGAACCGTTCGCATTGGAATTTTGCGCGGCATTTCTTTCTATCAAAACGGGACGCCCGGTAAAAATTACATACACGCGAGAAGAAGTTTTTTATTCACATCGCGGACGACACGCAACAAAAATGCGGCTGAAAACCGGTGTGAAAAATGACGGAACGATAACTGCGATTCAATACAAAGCGTATCTCGATGGAGGCGCGTATGGAAGTTATGGAATTATTACAACGTATTATTCCGGACAATTGCTCACCTTGCCGTATAAAGTTCCGCATTACAAATTT
>VGWC01000110.1 GCA_016873775.1 Ignavibacteria bacterium
GAATTGCCCTTACAAACAACGTTGAAAATTTACAACATACTCGGTGAAGACGTTGCAACGCTTGTGAACGAAATTCTTCCTGCGGGAAATTACGAGCGAGAATGGAATGCAACACAATCTCCGAGTGGATTGTATTTTTATAAATTGACGGCAGGAAAATTTTCGGAGACGAAGAAACTTCTTCTTCTGAAATAATTTTACTCAACTTTTCCGTTTTCCTCTCAAGTCGGTTTGCTTATATTAGAAACCGATTTTCTTATTCACTAATTATTAAGATCACAATGAAATCACTTTCTCTTTTCTCTCTAATCTTTTTCGTACTATTTTCTTCCACACTTTTTGCAGAACAAAGCAATGACGGCATTTGGTCGGACGTTTCAGCATCATCAGTTCCCAATTTACAATCACAATTGATTCGTCCGATTCAATTCCGAACATTGCAATTGAATGTGGAACAACTCACTGCACTTCTTCACAATGCGCCAATGGAAAATTCGGTATCGCTCCGTCATTCGCCAACGATAATAAATTTACCGTTACCCAATGGCGGTTTCGGACGATTTCGTTTTGTTGAATCACCGATTATGGCGCCAGAACTTTTGGTAAAATATCCCGAAACGCGAACCTATCTCGGACAAGGAATTGACGACAGAACTGCAACTGTACGTTTTGATATTACTCCCGTTGGATTTCACGCAATGATTCTTTCTTCCGGCTCAACTATTTACATTGACCCGTACGCGAAGGGAAATACGGAGTTGTATATGAGTTATTTCAAGCACGCAGTTATTTCCGATGAGTCGAGAAGATTTGAAGAACTTGGAATCATTGACCCGCACAACGAAATGGCGAATGAGATTGCGCGATTGATGGAGAACGGAACTCCTAAACAAATCGGTGAACAATTACGAACGTACAGACTTGCGCTTGCTTGCACCGGTGAGTACGCTACGTATCACGGTGGAACAAAACCTCTCGTTCACGCAGCAATGGTAACGGCAATGAACAGAGTTGACGGCGTGTACGAACGAGAAGTTTCTGTGAGAATGGTTTTGATTGCAAATAACGATACGCTCATTTATCTCAATGCAAGTTCTGACCCATACACAAATAATAACGGTTATACAATGCTTGGACAAAATCAGACTACACTCGATAACATTATCGGAACAGCAAATTACGATATGGGACACGTATTTAGTACGGGAGGAGGAGGAGTTGCGGGGCTTGGTGTTATTTGTCGCGCAGGAAATAAAGCACGCGGTGTTACAGGATTAACTTCTCCGATTGGCGACCCGTTTTACATTGATTATGTTGCGCACGAAATGGGACATCAATTCGGAGGAAATCATACATTCAATAGTGCATCCGGTTCATGTGCCGGTGGAAATAGAAATGGTGGAACTGCGTACGAACCGGGAAGCGGAAGCACCATTATGGCATACGCAGGAATTTGCAGTCCAGACGATTTACAAACGCACAGCGATGATTATTTTCACGGAATAAGTTTGGATGAAATTATTACATACACAACCGCTGGTTCGGGAAATAATTGTCCTGTCGTTACGCAAACAGGAAATCATCCTCCGATAGCGACTATTCCTTCTGCAAATCGTAACATTCCGCTTAGCACGTCATTTTATTTAACCGGTTCCGGAAGTGATCCCGACACGGATGCAATTACATTTTGCTGGGAAGAATTTGACCTTGGTCCCGCAGGCTCTCCGGGAAGTCCGAGTGGAAACGCTGCCATCCTTCGCAGTTTTAAGGGAACAGAAAATCCGACGCGCATATTTCCAAAACTTTCTAATATTTTAAGCAATACACAAACGATTGGAGAAATACTTCCGAGTTATGCGCGCACAATGAATTTTCGTTTGTATGTGCGAGACAACAGAGCAAACGGCGGCGGTTCGGGAAAAGCATCAACAACAGTAATCGCGGTTGCAAATACCGGTCCGTTCGCAATTACCTATCCGAATACTTCCGTTACGTGGTTGATGAATTCTGTTGACACCGTGAAATGGAACGTAGCAAATACCACTGCATCGCCCATCAATTGTTCGAGCGTAAGAATCCTTCTTTCTACCGATGGAGGACAAACGTTTTCCACTACTCTTGCAGAAAGTACTGCGAATGACGGAAATGAAGCAGTGAATGTTCCAAACATTGCAACGACAACTGCGCGTATAAAAATTGAAGCGCTCGGCAATATCTTTTTCGATATATCGAATTTGAATTTCTCTTTTGGTTCTGTTGCGACTCCTTCACTTGTTTCTCCTGCAAATGCATCAACAAATCAACCGTTGCCGGTAACTATTTTGTGGAGAACTGTTGCAAACGCGACTTTGTATCACATTCAAGTTTCTACTACAACGTCCTTCAATAATTTACTCGTGAATGATTCGACGCTCACAGATACATCTCGTATCGTAACAGGATTATCGAACAACATTATTTACTATTGGCGCGCGAAAGCAAAAAATGAAAACGGTGCAAGCGGTTGGTCTGATGTGTGGAGTTTCCGTACTGTTCCGCTTCCGCCATCTGCCCCTTCATTATTTGCGCCAACGAACAATACAATCAATCTTGCACCAACCGTTACAATGCGATGGAGCATTACCAGCGCAACATCGTATCGGCTTGAAGTTTCCGAAGATTCACTGTTCAGCGTTCCCGTTGTTGACGATACAACGATAACGACAACGCAGAAAACAGTAACATTCAACACAGGGAAAAAATATTACTGGCGTGTGCGAGGAAAAAATGCTGGCGGTTATGGAACTCCATCTGCCGTTTGGAATTTTTCTACGCAGCAATTACCGGCGCAAATTGTTTTGATTTCTCCTCCAAATGGTTCTACTGTTGAAGATGATTTAGGAGCTGGCTTGTTTTGGCATTCCGGTGGAACATCAGGAGAACGTTATTGGCTGGAAATCTCAAATGATTCTTTGTTTACTACTTCAGTGATAGATTCAGCAGTTACTGATTCTATGAAGTTTGTAACAAGTTTACAAAGTAATCATTTTTATTGGTGGCGTGTAAAAGCAAAGAATAATGCTGGTTGGGGAGATTTTAGTGAAGCATGGAGATTTTTTATAATTCTTGCGTCAGTGCCTTCAACTTCTCAAAAACCGTATCAATTTTTATTAGAACAAAACTTCCCGAACCCATTTAACCCATTGACAATTTTCAAATTCCAATTGCCAATTTCTTCTCATACAACGCTGAAAATTTACAACATACTCGGCGAAGAAGTTGCAACACTCGTCAATGAAACTCTTCCCGCAAGAAATTACGAGAGAGAATGGGATGCAACAAATTTTTCAAGCGGATTATATTTCTATAGATTGACAGCAGGAAAATTTTCCGAGACGAAGAAACTTTTGCTCTTAAAATAAAAATGCCGCAGAAGGATTACATCGTCTATGTCGAACAAAAGGCGCGAGGTTATGTTGCGTATTGTCCCGGATTAGGATGTAAAGCGCACGGATGGACAGAAAAAGAAGCGATGCAGAATTTGCAAATCGAAATTTCTGCTTTTGAATCTCAAACACAAGAACGAAAATCGAAACAGAAAAAACGGAGATAATTTTTTCGTGAATACATTTTCAACTTCGCACGATATCGAACAATATTTTCTTCATCGTAATTTAGATGAAGTAGCGAAGAAATATATTCGTTATCACTCGAAACGGTTTTTGTATTTACTGAATACTGTGAATGCATTGCGAAAAGATTTTTCACAACAACCAATTCGTATATGTGATGTTGGTCCGTCGTTTTTTACCGAATTGCTTTCCGAAACTTTTTTGAGCGATACAATTCTCTCAATCGGTTACGAGCACGAACAAAGCAGAGGCGGACATTTGCCCGAAGAAATTCATTTCAACAAAAATACATTTCACCATTTCGATTTGAACAATGCGCAAGAGAGGGACAAATGGCTGAACATTCCTCCGTGTGAAATTATTATTCTTGCAGAAGTAATAGAGCATTTACACGTGGCGCCAACACTCGTTTTGAAATTTCTCCACTCGATAATGAGTGAAAACGGTTTTCTTATTATCCAAACTCCCAACGCCGCATCAACACTCAAACGTTTATTTCTTTTGCTCGGAAGAAATCCGTACGAAATGCTCCGCGAAAATGCAGATAATCCCGGACATTTTCGCGAGTACACGCAAAAAGAATTACACCGCATCGGTGAAACAAGCGGGTTTCGTGTTACCAAAAGCGAATATGAAAACTACACCAACCGCTTAAACACAATCGAAACTGTGTATGGATTTGTCCAAACATTTGTTCTTCCTTCGATGAAAGATAATATTACTGTTGTGTTGCAGAAGAAATAATACCAACTTCCACGAGACAGTAAACTGTCTCGCTGAACAAAGAAAGTGGAATAAATTCCTCTGAGTAAGATAATGAAGAATCATTGATGATTCTTTTTTTTGTACAGAATAATCGTTCACGATTATTCTCAATGTTTGCAGTACGAAAATAACACCATTTCAATATATTTTCCCGCGAAAAAATATTCAGCGTGATACTCCGAAATTTTCTTCTTGTATTTTCTTTCTCGTTTCTCGTACAAATGCAACTTATTGCGCACGAGAATAATTTCCTTTCCGATTCACTCCAAACACAAACCGATTCTGCAAAAACATTTTCTCCTCTTCCGCTTGGCTCACTCGAAAACGATTCGTCGAATATTGTTATCACAGCGGAAGAACTTGCGTGGAAAGATTACCGCTCCCTTGGTGATTTGCTCGCAACACTTCCCGGATTTTTTTACAACGATTTAGGAAGCGTTGGACAACCGAGTCAATTAACGTATCGCGGAATGAGCACAAGGAACATCGGAATTTTTATTGACGGACGACCGATGAATGAACCGCTTACAGGAATTGCTGATATAAATTTTATTCCCACAGAAATGATCGAACGTGTTGAATTAATTCCCGCCCCCCGTTCGTTGTTGTATGGAATGAATTCTAATGCCGTTGCAATAAATATTGTTACGAAATCGTACAATTCAAAAATTCCGTACTCTCGAATTAAATATACAGAAGGCGCGTACGAGGAAGGATTGTTCGATGGAGTTCTTGCGCATAATCTTTTTCGCAATCTCAATTTGAGTGTTGGCGTTCAGCGAAGAACAACCGATGGACGATACGAAAACTCTGCCGACGATGAATGGAACG
>VGWC01000111.1 GCA_016873775.1 Ignavibacteria bacterium
CATAAATTTGTGCAACCCGTTTGCTGCGCGAAGAATTTCCAATCCCGGACGCAAATACAGATGATACGTGTTTCCCAAAATTATTTGCGCGCCGATTTCCACCAATTCACGCTGCTCGATTGCTTTCACTGTTCCTTGCGTTCCTACCGGCATAAACGTTGGTGTTTCTATAACGCCGTGTTCCGTTTCAAGAAAACCAAGTCGCGCGTTGTTGTCGGTGGAGGAAAGAGAAAATTTCATTCGATGTGAGATATGGGATGTGCGATTTGAGTGTTGAGTAAAACTTTTCTACACATATCTCACATTTCGAATCATTTACTGGGTCGCCTGCATTCGCTTTATCTCGTCGCGAAGTTTTGCTGCCATTTCATAATCTTCGCGCGTAATGGCATCGTTCAATCGGCTTGTTAAGTTCTCTATACTTTTTAAACCCGTATCGCGTTGAGCTTTTTGCTTTGATTGTGGTGATGCAGTTTGTTTCTGCGTTTCATCTTCGGGAATAAATGATGCTTCGTCCATCACATCTTCATTCACATAAATCGGCGCTCCAAATCGAACAGCAAGCGCAATCGCATCACTTGGACGCGAATCAATCTCTCGGCTGTCAATATTGAGGTGAGCAAAAAATGTTCCGTCGCGTAAATCATTGATAACAACTTCGGAAAGCGATGAGCCTGTGGTTTCCAAAATATTTTTTACCAAATCGTGCGTGAGAGGTCGTGGCGGTTTTATTCCTTCCATTTCGAGCGCGATGGATTGTGCTTCAAATGCGCCAATGATAATCGGCAAACGACGCAAGCCATCTGTTTCACGAAGAATCAATGCGTACGCTCCTCCGCTTGTGGGACTTGTTGTAAGCCCGACAATATCAACTAAAATTCTATCGAGTGTTTTCATTTACAGTCCTGTAACTTTTTTTATTTCTTGTGTAAGTGGCGGAAGAACTGCAAACACATCGCCGACAATACCGTAATCAGCAATTTGAAATATCGGCGCATCTTTATCTTTGTTGATGGCAACAATACATTTTGAACTCGACATTCCTGCGAGATGCTGCACTGCGCCGGAAATTCCACACGCAACATACAGCGACGGCGAAACTGTTTTTCCCGTTTGTCCGACTTGTTCATCGTGCGCTCGCCAACCAGCATCAACCACAGCACGCGATGCTCCAACTGCTCCGCCAAACGCATCCGCAAGTTGTTCGATGAGCGTAAAATGTTCGGGACCTTTCATTCCTCTTCCGCCGGAAACAACAATGTTTGCTTCCGTTAAATCCGGTCTTCCGCTTGCAACAGAAGTCGAAATCGCTTTCACGGAAAAATCTGCATCGGAAAGTTCGAGAGAAATTTTTTCTACCGCTGTTGCATTTCCGTTTTGAGTTAATGCAGAAAAAACATTCGGTCGCAGTGAAAAAACTTTTGTCGCAGTTGTAACTTTTACATCAATCATTGCTTTGCCAGCATAGATGGGACGCGTTGCTACGATATCTCCATTCTCGACTTTCAATGCTGTGCAATCAGCGGCAAGTCCCGCTTCTAATTTTACTGCAACACGCGGCGACAAATCTTTTCCCATTTGACTTGCGGAAAGAAGAACGATGTTTGCTTGCCGCTGTTTTGCTACATCAGCAATTGCTTTTGCGTACGCCGTTGTGGAATACGTTTGCAATCGTGCATCTTCTCCGACGAGAATTTTCACAGCGCCAAATCCATTCAGTTGTGAAGCAAGCGATGCGACGTTATTTCCGACTAATAAAACTTCTACCTCAGCATTGAGTTGCGTTGCTAACATTTTTCCAGCCGATGTAATTTCCAATGCTGATTTCTTTAAGTTTCCTTCGCGTTGTTCTGCGAATACGAGTATTTTCATTCTAAGTTTTTAGTTTGTGGTTTGTGGTCTATAGTTTGTAGTTTTCAGTTCATTAAACTATAAACTGAAAACTACAAACTACAAACTTAAATTATCTTTGCTTCTTCGTGCAACAATCTCACTAATTCATTCACCGCGGCTTCATCCGAGCCGAGAATTTTTCCTGCTCCTTTGTCAGCGGGTTTTCGCATTTCCAAAACTTCAACGCGATTTGCAATTGCTACCGGAACTTTCTCTTCAATCGGTTTGGATTTCGCCGCCATAATTCCTTTCAACGAAGGATAACGAGGTTCGTTTAATCCTTTCTGCGCGGAAATAACACAGGGAAGTTCTGTTTCAACTTTTTCGTGTCCGCCTTCAATTTCTCTTTCACAAATTACTTTACCATCGGCGATTTCCATTTTTACAACAACTGAAACCGATGACATTCCGAGAAGTTCTGCAACAATCCCCGGAACTTGCTCATCGTAATAATCAATGGACATTTTCCCGAATAAAATAATGTCGGGAGAAATTTCTTTGCACACATCGGCTAATGCTTTTCCCACCGCAAACGAATCGCGCACGGAAGCATCTTTCAGCAACACTGCTTTATCCACTCCCATTGCAAGCGATTTGCGAAGCGTTTCTTTATTCGCGTCGCCGCCGAGAGAAATTGCTATAACTTCGCCACCATTTTTTTCTTTCAAACGCAATCCTTCTTCAATACCAAACTCGTCATACGGACTTAACATCCAATTTATGCCGGTCGGGTCGAGCAATTTTCCATCCGCTCCGACTTTTACTTTTGTTTCCGTATCGGGAACGTGATTTACACAGACTACAATTTTCATTTGGTTTTATTTGTAATTCAAAAATTTTGTGGAGAAAATATACTTATTCGTGAAATGAGAGACAAACTGTAGTTTTCAATAACTGATTTTCATACCGTACTTCTTTGTATTTTTGCGCTCGAATTTTTAACGTAATTATTTCATCTCAAATCTTTCTTAATTTTATGGGTTTCAATTGTGGTATTGTCGGATTACCCAACGTCGGCAAATCAACACTTTTCAACGCAATTACTGCAGCGCAAATTCCAGCGGAAAATTATCCATTCTGTACGATAGAACCGAACGTTGGCATTGTTGCAGTTCCAGACAAACGGCTTGTAACGCTCGAACAACTGTATCGCCCGCAAAAACTTGTTCCAACAACAATTGAATTTGTTGACATTGCGGGATTGGTAAAAGGTGCAAGCAAAGGAGAAGGTCTCGGTAATCAATTTTTATCACACATCAGAAACGTTGATGCAATTTGCCACGTTGTTCGCTGTTTCGATGATGAAAATGTTGTTCACGTTGACGGTGAAGTAAATCCGAAGCGCGATATAGAAATTATCGAAGCGGAATTGATTTTCAAGGATATCGAAACGATTGAAAAGAAAATTTCTGAAATAGAAAAACGTAGAAAAAGCGGAGATAAAAAAATGAAAGCGGAAGGTGATTTCTACATCAAAATAAAAGAACATTTGTATTCGGGAAGACTTGCAGAATATTTTTTGCCTGCATCTTCCGAAGAAGAACTTTGGATGCGCGATTTGCATTTGATAACGAATAAACCGGTGATGTATTTTGCTAATGTTGACGAAGGACATTTGGGGGGGGATGCTGGGTATGTTGAACAAGTGCGTGAAATTGCTACGAAAGAACGTGCGCTTGTAGTTGTTGCATGTACAAAAATTGAAGCGGAAGTTGCCTCAATGCCTTACGATGAACGCGAATCGTTTTTGCAAGAACTTGGCATTGCAGAATCGGGACTTGACCAGGTGATTCGCGAAGGATATCAACTGCTCGATTTGATTACGTTTTTTACGTGCGGTCCAAAAGAAGTTCATGCGTGGACGATTAAACGAGGAACATTAGCGCCGCAAGCCGCAGGCACAATTCATTCAGATTTTGAAAAAGGATTTATTCGCGCCGAAGTAATGAAATATACAGACCTTGCATTGCTGAAAAGCGAACAAGCCGTGAAAGAAAAAGGATTGTACTACGTTGAAGGAAGTGAATATGTTGTGGAAGACGGCGATATAATTTTTGTACGATTTAATGTGTGAGAAACAAATTTCTGTTGCGATTTTGTTTCTTGTTGTATGGTCAAAATTGTATTCATTCAATAAAATTATCGAAACTATTTTCTTACACTAACGAGTAATTACATTTCTTACAGATAAACAAACTTGGTTCATTTTTGTTTCCGCATTTAGGACATTGCCAAATCTTGTTATCGCTACTATTACTATTTCCATAAGAATTCGTGGTAACGAAAACATTATCTTTATCAACTTTTGTCGGCGCACCTGCAATCGCAATTAAAGCGAGAACGGAAAAAAGAAAACCAAGCAAAAACCATAACATGCCGTCATATCCTTTTTGCGTTGCAAGCCAGCGACAAAACGTACCAAATATTATTGCTTGTATTATTCCAATGAAAATAAGTATTCCAAACATAAAATTTCTTTTGTTAAAAAGTTCGTGTTAAATATAAGAACTACTTCATTCGTATTCTCTGAAAACCCTGTTCGATACGTCATGCCGAACTCGTTTCGGCATCTTTTGAATTGGAGAAAATTTTCACCACAATCCTTCTGTCAAATCTTTCATATCGGGGTTCATTGACTTAATCAAATTTATTTTCCAATCGCGATGCCAATTTTTCAATTTCTTTTCTCTTTCAATTGCGTAACGAATGTCAGAATGTTCTTCAAAATATACGAGGTCTTTGAGTTGATATTTTTTCGTAAATGCTGAACCAGTTCCGCTTTTATGTTCTGCAACTCTTTTCCTGATGTCACTCGTAACACCGATATAAAACGTAGTTCGATGAAAGTTGCTCATTATATAAACGTAGCTTCGTTGCATTTGTTTTTGAAACTATTATTAGACCGCGTCATGCTGACTTGTTTCAGCATCTATGCAAACTCTAAAAAGATGCCGAAATAAATTCGGCATGACGTAATCCGAAAGTTTGTTCAAAACTTCTCAGCACTTCGGATTCCAAAACTCAACTTCGTTAGAAAATTCTTTTTCGTGCAGCAATTTTTCTTGCAGTTGTGATTTCAACTTTTCAATCGAAAGAACAATTATTTCATTCGTTGCGGGAAGAGAAAAC
>VGWC01000112.1 GCA_016873775.1 Ignavibacteria bacterium
AGATTATGCTTTATTTGTGAATGGAAAATTATTAGGAATCATTGAAGCAAAAAAAGTAGGCGTTGGTCCACAAAATGTTCTTGAACAAGCAAAGCGATATTCACGCGGAGTTACAAACGGCGTAGGAAACTGGAATGGTTTTCGTGTTCCGTTTCTCTTCTCGACAAACGGCGAGGTAATACACTTTATAGATATTCGCGATACAAAAAATACATCGAGAAAAATTTCTAACTTCTTTACGGTAGATGCGCTTGAAGAATTATTTTCCATAAATTTTCTCATCGAAGTTCCAATGGTAAAGGAACAACATGAAATTTACCGTATTCGTCCGTATCAACGCAACGCGATACGAGAGATAGAAAAAGCAATTGCAAACGGAAAACGTTCGATGCTCGTCGCTATGGCAACAGGAACAGGAAAAACATTTCTCACTGTTGCGCAGATATACCGCTTACTGAAATCAAAAACTGCGAAACGGGTTTTATTTCTTGTTGACCGTAAAGCATTAGCCGCGCAAGCAGTTCGAGAGTTTACTTCGTTCACAACACCAACTGGAAATAAATTCAATCAGGAATACGATGTTTTCAGCCAACGATTTCAAAAAGAAGATTTTGGCGACGATGTACCGTTTGACCCATCCGTGCTTCCTCATTCCTATCTCACATCCCCTAATGAATCACAAACGTTTGTTTATGTTTCTACAATTCAGCGAATGACAATAAATTTATTCGGTTGGGAAAACGCATTTCATCAAGAGAGAAACGACCCTGATGATGAAAGTGATGCGGAGAAAACCGATATTCCTATTCACGCATTCGATTTGATTATTGCTGATGAATGTCATCGCGGTTATACGGCAAAAGAAACGGCAATTTGGCGCGATGTGTTGGAATATTTTGATGCAATAAAAATTGGTTTAACAGCAACCCCTGCGCCGCATTCACTTTCCTTGTTTAATGAAGTGATTTTTCGGTACACAACGGATGAAGCAATCGAAGATGGATATCTTGTTGATTACGAAGCAATAAAAATACATTCCAATGTTCGCATCAACGGCGCATTTTTGAAAGAGGGAGAGCATATAGTTCGCGTTGACACAACGACGGGAAAAGAAACATACGACGAATTGGAAGACGAGCGCGAGTTTTCCTCGGAAGACATTGAACGACACATTACCGCGCCGGACAGTAATAAAAAAATCATTCACGAAATTGCGAAGTATGCCTACGAACATGAAAAAGAAACCGGACACTTTCCCAAAATATTGATTTTCGCAGTGAACGATTTGCCACACACATCGCACGCAGACCAACTGGTAACAATCTGCCGCGAAGAATTTCAACAAGGAGATAGTTTTGTTCAGAAAATAACGGGGAGCGCAAGCGTTGATAGACCGTTGCAAAAAATCCGTGAGTTTCGTAATCGCCCAACTCCAAAAGTTGTTGTAACCGTTGATATGCTTTCCACCGGCGTTGACATTCCGAGTTTAGAATTTATTGTTTTCTTGCGTCCGGTAAAATCGAGAATACTATGGGTGCAAATGTTAGGGAGAGGAACGCGACTTTGTTCTGAAATCAACAAAACGCATTTCAAAATTTTCGATTGCTTTGGCGGTACGCTTATCGAGTATTTCAAAAACACGACGGATTTTAAAATTGAGCCGCCGGAAAAAGAAGCGATTCCATTAGCGCAAGTAATTGAAAATATTTATCAAAACATTGATAGGAAATATTTTACTTCCATTCTCGTAAAACGGTTGCGGCGCATAGAAAAAGAAATGAGCGGCAATGCACGAATGCAATTTTCCGCGTATGTTCCCGAGGGCGATATAGGAAAATTTGCCGAGCAGGTAAAAGATAAAATCGCAAATGACTTTACGGAAACAATGAAACTGTTACGCGATAAAAAATTTCAAGACTTGCTGTTGAATTACGAACGAGCAAAAAGAACATTCATAAAAGCATTGGAAGTTGTAGATACGGTTACTTCCGAAATGCTTGTAGCAGAACAAAAACCGGAAGATTATCTTGTGTCGTTTTCAAAATTTGTGAGAGAAAACCCGGAACAAATTGAAGCAATAAAAATTCTTTTGGAACGTCCGAAAGAATGGAAAACCGATGCATTGAATGATTTGCGATTACAACTACAGAAAAAGAACTTTGGAGAAAAAGAATTACAACAAGCGCACAAACTTGTGTACAACAAAGCGCTTGCAGATATTATCTCGATGGTAAAACACGCCGCAAAGAACGAAGAGCCGCTCCTTTCTGCTGAAGAACGTGTTGATAAAGCATTGCAACGTATTACAAAAGGAAAAACTTTTTCCGAAGAACAGCAACACTGGCTTGGATATATTCGCAATCATCTCGTTGCAAACCTTACACTTGACATTGAAGATTTTACCATTGTGCCTGTTTTTGTGCATCGCGGTGGAATAAAAATTGCGCAGCGCGTATTTAACAACGAACTCGAAATATTTCTTTCAGAAATTAACTATGCAATGGCAGCGTAATTCGCGTAGGCCGAATTTCAATTCGACCTATTTTTCACGAACTGAAGTTAGCACAACACCACGAACTGAAGTTCGTGCTACACGTAACTCGAACTTCAGTTCGAGAAAATGTAATACAAACTTCAGTTTGTAAAACACACACACGAACTAACGTTCGTTCAACAACAATACTATGTCCGATATCGTAAATAAACTTTGGGGATATTGCCATACGCTTCGCCACGATGGCATTGATTACGGCGATTATATTGAACAACTCACGTATCTTCTTTTTCTCAAAATGGCAGACGAGAAAAACATTCACGTGCAGCAAGATTACAACTGGAATAGTTTGAAACAATGTTCCGGCACAGAGCTCACCGACCATTATTCCGAGATACTTCGTAAGTTGCGCGAATCGGATAATTATTTATTGCGCGATATTTTTTCCCAAGCAATGCCCCGTTTCAATAATCCTGTAAATTTGAAACGGCTCATTATAATGATTGACGAAGAAGATTGGTCTTCAATGGATGTGGACGTAAAAGGAGAAGCGTTTGAAGGATTATTGGAAAAAGCCGCAAGCGAAGGAAAGAAAGGCGCAGGACAATATTTTACTCCGCGCGCGCTCATCCGTTCGATTGTTCGCGTAATGAAACCAGACCCACACGTAAGTAATGACTTTACGATTTGCGACCCTGCGTGCGGCTCCGGCGGATTTCTTGTGCTTGCGTATGAATGGTTGATGAACGTAACCAAAGGCGCACTCGAACGAAACGTAATAAAACGCATCAAAGCAAAAACATATTTCGGGCAAGACCTTGTGCCGCGACCGAGACGGCTTGCGTTGATGAATCTTTTTTTGCACAACGTTGAGCCGCGCATTTATCTTGGCGATTCCATTTATGAACCCGATAAAGGCGAGCGATACAATGTTGTACTGACGAATCCTCCCTTTGGAACAAAAGGCGCAAACCAAGAGCCGACGCGCGATGACTTTACGATTGCAACGAGCAATAAACAACTTAATTTCGTTCAACACGTCGTCAACATTTTAAAACCCGGAGGACGTGCGGCAATGGTTTTACCCGACAATGTTTTGTTTGAAGATAAAGCCGCAGAAGTATTTGAAATACTGATGCAGGATTGCAACCTGCACACCATCTTGCGTTTGCCGAGAGGAACTTTTACTCCCTATGCACAAGGCGTAAAAGCCAATGTGATTTTTTTTCAGAAAGGTTTGCCAACAGAAAAAGTTTGGATTTACGATAACCGCAGCAACATTGAAGGCATTACCAAAAAAGACCGACCACTTACCGCCAAACATTTTGCAGAATTTGAAAAATGTTTTGGCACAGATGTAAATGGAAACAGCAAACGCAAAGACGAAGGAGAAAACGGAAGATTCCGTTGCTTCACTTTGGATGAAATAAAAAAACGCAACTACAAACTTGACATCACCTGGCTGAAAGACGAAAGCATTGAAGATGCAAACTCTTTACCCGAACCAAATGTATTAGCAACCGAAGCAATTACAGAATTGGAAACTGTTGTTGATGACCTTCGTGAAATCTTAACCCTGCTCGAAAGTAATGGAGAATAATATTCCTGCCAGTTGGGTTGAGTGTAGTTTGGGAGAAGTTTGTTCCAAACCTCAGTATGGATGGACATCAAAAGCCGGACAAACTGGTGAGATAAAATATTTGCGGACTACAGATATTTCAGATGGAGAATTGAATTGGAAAACTGTTCCGTTTTGTATTGAAGAACCAGGCGAGTCTGAAAAATTTCAGGTTAAGAAAAATGACATCTTAGTTTCAAGAGCAGGTTCAGTTGGTTTCAATTTCAGAATTAAAGAAGACATTCCTTTTAAAGCAGTGTTTGCTTCTTACTTAATTCGGTTCAAAGCATACGATGATGTAACAGCAAAATTGATTGATTATTTTTTGAAGTCAGAAAACTATTGGAAACAGATTTCTGATTTCACTTTGGGAATTGCAATTCCAAATGTCAATGCGACCAAACTTGAAGAATTAAAAATCCCACTCCCACCCCTTGCTGAGCAACACCGCATTGTAGCCAAATTAGATTCCCTCTTTGCAAAAACAGAAAGCAACAAACAGCGGCTTGAAAAAATCCCCA
>VGWC01000113.1 GCA_016873775.1 Ignavibacteria bacterium
AACTACTCACATACTCAACTACTTAATGACACAAACAAAAACATTCAAAATCGCCGATATTAAACTTGCATCGGAAGGAAGAAAAAAAATTGAATGGGCAGAATCACGCATGCCCGTTTTGATGAACATTCGCAACACGTTTTCAAAAACAAAACCGTTCAAAGGTTATACGATTGCGGGATGTTTGCACGTAACAAAAGAAACCGCAGTGCTTGTAGAAACATTCAAAGCGTGCGGCGCAAACATTGTCTGGTCTGGATGCAATCCGCTTTCGACACAAGATGAAATTGCTGCAGCGCTTGCGGCAAATGGCACTTCAATTTTCGCGTGGCACGGAATGAACGTAAAAGAATTTTACTGGTGCATTGATAAATGTTTAGAAGTCAAACCCAATCTCACGCTCGATGATGGCGCGGATTTAATTTTCACGGTGCATAACAAATACAAGCAACTGTGCGCAACCGTCATTGGCGGAACAGAGGAAACAACAACCGGTGTTCATCGTCTTCGTGCGATGGCAAAAGATGGCGCGCTTCGTTATCCCGTGATTGCAGTGAACGATGCGGAAACAAAATGGGATTTTGATAATGTGTACGGAACGGGGCAATCTACGCTTGATGGTGTGTTGCGCGCGACGAGTGTTTTGCTTGCGGGGAAAAATGTCGTGATTGCCGGTTACGGACATTGTGGAAAAGGTGTTGCGATGCGAGCAAAGGGACTTGGCGCAAACGTGATTGCAACAGAAGTAAAACCAACTGCCGCACTCAAGGCAACGCTTGAAGGAATGCGCGTAATGAAAATGGATGATGCCGCAAAAATCGGAGACATATTTATTACTGCAACGGGAGTAAAAGATATTCTCGTGAAAAGACATTTTGAAAAAATGAAAGATGGCGCGATTGTTTGCAACACGGGACATTACGATTGCGAAATCAATATTCCCGATTTGGAATCGCTGAAGAAATCGAAACGAACTGTGCGCAGCGATAATGAAGAATACGTTTTGAAAAATGGAAACCGCATTTATCTTCTCGCGCAAGGACGTTTGGTAAATCTCGCCGCAGCAGAAGGTCATCCATCGGAAGTAATGGATATGTCGTTTGCGAATCAATTTCTTTCGCAATTACGATTAGTGAATGCACACAAGAAAGGAATTAAATTGGAAAACACTGTTCACGATATTCCTAACCAGCAAGACCAGGAACTCGCAATGTTGAAACTCAAAACAATGGGACACAGCATTGATAAACTAACGAAAGAACAAATTGTGTACTCAAGCGATTATTCTGCTGGAACGTAGCATTGTTGTTATTTTCCGGATTGAAATGACAACAGAATGAAACGCGAAAAAGAATTTTTTAAGTATCTTGATTCTGAAACAACAGAACGGATACGAATGAAAATTACGACTGACAACGGAAATGTAATTGATATTGTTGTTCAGTATGAATAGTTTCTCAATAGTAAATGGACTCCGATTATTCGTTACGATTGTGCACACGGATTTTTTCACCGAGACGTTCTTTCACCTTCGAGAGAAAAAGAAAAGCAAACTATTTCAATACGAAACTTGGAAGATGCTTTACTCTATATAGAGCAAGACATTAAAGACCGATGGAATTTTTACAAACAACGATATTCAAAAAAGTTAAAAAGTTAATATGACTAAGAATGAAACCATAGAACGAAACATCACACTTACATTTGATTTTCTTCGTCAAGTAATTAAAGAGCCGAGTATAATTGATGACATTCCAAACGGTTCAACGATAGAGTTTGTCCAGAAAGATTTACCTATTCATGAAACACGCACTCCTCGTAGAAAAGAATTGACGAAGCAATACTTAAAAGTGAATCATCAATTTGAAGCAATATGAAATTGAGTTATTTTTAACATCAAATAAAATAATGCAAAAATTGAAATTGTATTCGCTCTTTTGATATTTGCATTTTTACTTTTTTAAGATTCAATGACACTAAAAACTATATGCATTATGAAAAACATTTTTTTCTCACTCATCATTTCGTTTTTATTTTTTCACTTTTCTTTTTCTCAAATGAAGCCACCCAAAGAAACTGCCTTCGACAGATTTCTTCGTTACGTAAAAATTGATACGCAATCGAAGGAAGACCAGGACACGGTTCCCAGCACACAAAAGCAATTCAATCTCGCGCGATTACTTGCAAAAGAGTTGAAAGAACTCGGCGCGCACAATGTTCGAGTGAGCGATAATTGTTATGTGTACGCAACAATTCCCGGAAATCTTACCGATAATTCCAAAGTTCCGGCGATTGGTTTGATTTCGCATATGGATACTTCGCCGGCAGTGAGCGGAGAAAATGTAAATCCGATTATTCACAAAAACTACGACGGCAAAAGCGACATCATTCTTCCGAATGATAAATCGCTTGTCATTACAGTCGAGAAAAATCCTTATTTAAAAGAATTGAAAGGCGATGATATTATTACTGCCGATGGAACAACGCTGCTTGGCTCCGATGATAAATCCGGTTGCGCAGAAATAATGACACTCGTTGATATTCTTATGCAAAACCCGCACATCAAACACGGAACAATTCAAATCGGATTTACTCCCGATGAAGAAGTTGGCAACGGCGCAAGTAAATTTGATGTGGAAGGATTCGGCGCAAAATTTGCTTACACCGTTGATGGTGAAGAACTCGGAGAAATTTCTGATGAAACGTGGAGCGCTCGTCAAGCAACCGTTACGTTTCAAGGAAAGTCAACGCATCCCGGAACAGCGAAAGGAATTATGATAAACTCGATGTATGCGTTCTCCGATTTTGTTGCCCGATTTCCGAAAGATATGTTGCCGGAAACAACAGAGAAGCGCGTTGGTTTTGTTCATCCGTACGGCGGCGTTGCAGATATTGAACAATCGAGTATGAAAGTGTTGTTGCGCGATTTTGATATGAGCGGTTTAGACAAGAAAGAAAAAATGCTCAACGATATGGTGAAAGAAACGCAAGCAAAATTTCCCGACGTGAAAATTTCAATGACCGTGAAAGAGCAATACAAAAATATGAAAGAAGTGTTGAAGGATTTTCCTGAACTTACTGAAAACGCAATGGAAGCATCGCGTCGTGCAGGATTGAATCCGCATCTTCGTCCCATTCGCGGAGGAACAGATGGCTCGCGTTTGACATATATGGGTTTGCCGTGTCCCAATCTTTTTACCGGTGGACAAAATTTTCACGGAAAGTTAGAATTTAATTCTAAAAAAGGTTTGGAGAAAACTGTCGAGATGCTTGTGCATTTGGTGCAGGTTTTTGCGGAGAAAGCGAAATAGATTTGCGTAGAAAAATTTATTCCCCATATCTCACATCTCTTATGTCCAGAGTAATAAATTCAAAAGCCGAAGAACGAAGAAATTCTCGATAAAGAATTCAAATGCCTCGATAAAGGATTTGTTCGTCTCGTTGATTATATGGGAGGAGATGAATCTATTGTGCAAGCGGCGAGAGTTTCATACGGTGCTGGAACAAAAACGGTAAATGAAGACAGAGGTTTGATTAGATATTTAATGCGTCATCTTCATACAACGCCGTTTGAAATGGTGGAATTAAAATTTCATTGCAAACTTCCAATTTTTGTTGCGCGTCAGTGGATTCGCCATCGAACCGCAAACGTGAATGAATACTCCGGGCGATATTCGGTAATGAAAGATGAGTTTTATGTTCCCGCGCTCGAAGCGATTCATTTTCAAAGTTCAAAAAATAAACAAGGACGTGATGAAAATGATGTTGCGCCCGAAATTCGTCAGCAAATAATTGACGAACTTCTTTCCGAGCAAACTTCTTCCTACAAGAACTATGAACAATATTTAGAACTTAACATCGCTCGCGAACTTGCCCGCATCAATCTTCCGCTTTCTCTTTATACGGAATGGTATTGGAAAATTGATTTGCACAACTTGTTTCACTTTCTCCGATTACGATTGGATGAACATGCGCAATACGAAATCCGAGTGTATTCAGAAGCAATGGCTGAAATTACAAAATGCATTGCACCGATTGCTTTTGAAGCATTTGAGGATTACATTTTGAAATCAGAAAAATTTTCTCGCCTCGAAATGAATGTGTTGAAAACTCTTCTCAATAAAAAAGATTTTTCTGATGATGAGTTGTTACAATTCGGTTTGGGCAAACGTGAAGCGGAAGAGTTTCGAGAAAAAATGAAAAGAGTAACCCGGTAATTGTCATTCCCGCGTAAGCGGGAATCCAAAAATTGAAAATAGATTACCACTTTCGTGGGAATGACACAATGCAAAAATCCTTCCGCAACCTTTCCGCAGATTTTATTTTACTTCTTGTCGTTATCATTTGGGCAGCGAATATGCCACTGGTGAAATGGACCGTCGAG
>VGWC01000114.1 GCA_016873775.1 Ignavibacteria bacterium
AACGGAATAAAAGATATTTCTGAAAACGGATTACAAAACTGGTGGATAAAAATTTCCGGCAATGGAAATGATTCTGTTCTTACGGATGAAAGCGGCGTGTATTCATTCGATAGTCTACTTGCTGGAAATTATGTTGTGAGCGCAAAACTTCAGGAAGGATGGAGTCAAACATTTCCTTCTTCGCCCGGTACATATTTACTTACGATTTCCAGCGGAACAACATTTAGCGGGAACGATTTCGGAGTTTTTCAATCAAGTTCTATCACCGGGATGAAATTTTTTGACGGCAATGCAAACGGCGCAAAAGATGAAGGTGAAAACGGAATTGCCAACTGGAAAATTCTCCTTTCCGGCGATAAGACCGATTCTTTGCTTACTGATGCGAACGGTAATTATACGTTCGGAAGTTTGCTCGCTGGAAATTATACTGTAAGCGAAGTTAATCAAGATGGATGGCAACAAACGTTTCCCGCTTTCCCGGGAACGTACTCTGTTACATTAGCAATAGGAGAAAATGCAACAGAAAAAGATTTTGGAAATTTTTCCGATACATTGAAATTGAGAACCTTCAATTTTTCTGTTGAGTTGTCGAAGAAAGCAGCGAAACTGAAATTCAGCAAAGATAGCGTATTGAAAGAATCGCCAAATCTTGCAACTGCCGTTGAAGCAGTATTTGCAAAAATTGGAAAGAGCGGAGCAACATTTTTAGGAGTCCCGCAAACCGATGCGGCATTAGCAAAACAGTATGCGTGGATTTTCTACAAGAAAGCAATGGATTTGGGAAAACTTTTTACTTCTATGCATCGCGGATTAGCAATGCCTCTCGATTCTTTGCGCACGGGAACGAAAACAATAAAACTCAGTAAAGCAATTAAAGCCGACAGAAAAAAATATGACAACGTAGGAATTGAACAAGGTGTGCTTTTTAATTTGAACTTAAAAGCAAGTGAACTCGGAATTACACCAACTGGTTTAGGTTCGCTGTTATTAGATACAAACGTTATTTTGGCAGGACGTTCGTTGCAGGATTCATCGCTTGCATACATTGGAAAATTATTTGACAGCATTATGACATATCCGCAGCAGTTCGAGATTACGAATTCGTATGAATACGTGAAACTCAGCATTTTCGCAGATTCAATTCTTCGGCATTTAAATAACGCTTTCGCACAAACATTGGCGGATTCCAATTTTCGTATTGACACGAATGGCGTTATTGTCGGCAAAAATTCATATGCGTTGTACTTAAAAGGAACTCGCTTAACGAAAGAAGTCGGTCTCCTCAAGCGCAACGTTGGAAAATCTTCATCAACAAACTTTATGGCATTCGGAGCAACGGATACTCCCGAAAATTTTTCGTTGATGCAAAATTATCCGAATCCATTCAATCCACTAACCACTATTCATTATGCACTTCCCACTATCGGTGTTGTTACGTTGAAAATTTACAACGTGTTGGGACAAGAAGTAGCAACGTTATTAAACAACGAAGAACTGGAAGAAGGATTGCACGAAGTTCAATTCGATGCAAGTCGTTTATCGAGCGGTGTGTATTTTTATCGTCTTACTGTAGTACAAAATTCAATTTTGTCTTATACCGAAACGAAGAAGATGATTTTGCTCAAATAATACTTTTTTCATTTGCATTCATTTTCAATGAATCGTAAAAAAAACCTTCAATCGAATTTTGATTGAAGGTTTTTTTGTTTCTTCATTTCTCTGTACGGTTTCCACGCCACCAACAATTCTACTCGGACATCAAACCGAAATTTCCACGCGACAGCAATAATCGTTTTCATTGTTTAATCGTCTGTGAACGGAACAGTTTCAACTGAACATTCAAGGTTTTCCTTCGATGTGCATTAATAAATTCCGCGACTATATTTCGGAAATTGTTTGAAGAAAAATATCATTCAAATTTCCTTCAACATTTCAAATGGTTGCATGCATTCGTTACAATAGTGAACCGATTTACACGACGTTGAGCCAAATTCACTTCGTACATCGGTATTCGCTGAATGGCAATAGGGACATTCGTTCGCGCTTGAGGTATTTTTAGCAATACACTTTCCAACGATTCTTGACGGCGGCGCAATTCCATAGTTACGCAATTTCATTTTCGTTTCTTCGCTCAGCCAATCGGTTGTCCACGCTGGTGCATACACGGTTTTCAATTCTATGTTCCCGCAATTATGCTTTTGCAATTTTTCCACTATTTGTTCTTCTATCATTTTCATTGCGGGACAACCGGAATACGTTGGCGTTACAGTAATGCAAACGTTTTCATTTTCGAACGAAACATTGCGAACAATTCCCATCTCGACAATATTGAGTACGGGGATTTCCGGGTCGGTAATTTCGGAAAGATAGTTGAGAATAGTTTGTTGTGTCAAGATAGAAGTAGTTGAGTAGTTGAGTATATGAGCATAAGGGATGTTAGATACTTGAAACGCAAATCACATATCTCACATCTCATATCGAGTTTACCATTTTGCATTTGGAAATGAACGGGCGAGTATTTGCATTTCAGAAAGTAAATGTCCGAGATGTTCCGTGTGGTTGCCGATTCTTCCTCCGCTTTGCTGAAATCCGTTTTGAGGAATCGCAATTGTTGCTTCTCGAAAACATTGTTCTATTTCTTCTTTCCATTGTGAAGAAAGTGAATCAAGTGAAGGAATAATATTTTTTTCTACAAGAAGTTTTTCTACTGTGTCAACAAAAAACATTTCGCTTGTGTAACTCCATAATTCGTTCACTGCATTTTGCAATCGTGAATGACTTTCTTCCGTTCCATCTCCAAGCCGTAACATCCATTGTTTTGAATGTCGAAGATGATACATTGTTTCTTTCTTTGCTTTCGCAGAAATTCCCGCAAGTGTTTCGTTGGAACTTCTTTGTAAGTGTTCAAAAAGAAATTTGCTGTACACGGAAAAGAAATATTGTCGCGCTATCGTAAAAGCAAAATCGCCTTTCGGAAGTTCAACGAGTTTGCAGTTTTTGAAATCAATGACTTCGCGCAAATATACTACATCATCTTCCGAGCGATTGTTGTTTTCTATTTCGCACCCGAGTTGCAGCAATGCCGAAGACTGTCCAAGTAAATCCAGCGCGATATTTCCGAGAGCAATATCTTCTTCTAAAATTGGTCCGTGTCCACACCATTCCGAAAGGCGATGACCAAGAATCAATCTATCGTCAGCGATGCGTAAGAGAAATGTGATAAAATGTTGTCGAGTTTCATTTTCCATTTTTGTTATCGTATGAATATCGAATGATTGCAAATTTATGAATGTGGAATTTGATATTCGCAACTTCGTACTGTTTCGTTTTTCGCATATTCAAATATCCTTCACCGATTTCGGAATTGTATAAAACTGCGGATGACGATATATTTTATCACTCGCCGGTTCAAAAAATTCTCCTGCTTCCGTTGGCGATGTTGCGTGAATTTCTTTCGACGGAACAACCCAAAGATTCACAACACTACCGCGACGAGAATACACATCACGTGCATTTTGTAACGCCATTTCTGCATCCGGCGCGTGCAAACTTCCGCAGTGAATATGCGGTTCACCGGTTTTTTCCTGCGCAAAGACTTCCCAAAGTTGCCATTCGGTATCTGATTGTTTTTCTGACATAAATTTTTCTCTTACGTTGACGTATTGATTTTCTTGTTCGCTACATTTTTCCCCTACGGGATAATTCTCTTCTGCATTGAGAGATTCACTGATAATTCTTTCTTTATGGTGTTTTCTTTTGATTTCAAACTCTTGATATTCACCGACATTGAAACTTTTCGCTTCCTCATTTGTTTCAATTCTACATAAACCAATCATAATGAAGCGATAGTATTGTTATTTCTTTTGTTGGCATTATAAAATGATCCCGCAGGGATTGAATGTTCATAGAAACGTAATAAACAAAACATTTCAAAACTCCGTAGGAGTTTAATATTCAACTCCGATGGAATTGTTGTTATTCTTTTTCTTTCTTTGCTATTCATATTTAACCCCTTCGGGGTTATTGATTTGTTTGTATTTTCTTTCTCCGAATTTCATTCGGAGTTATTAAAATTTAACGTCTGCGGCGTTGAGTTTTATGTTGTTAATTCTTGTTGCTACTAAGGTTTTGCGAAGATGGAGCCCACTTTTGCTAACAGTGATTGAGTGATATTATTGATTTAGTTTTTCTTTACTAACAAAGTGGACTCCATCTATTAAGTTCTCAAAAAAATTTTAAACTTCTTTTTCTTTTAAGAAAAGAAAAAGAAGCAAAAAGAAAAGAGCGCAATAGAGTATAGTGCATAGGTTAATAAGTCCTCACGATACGAAAACCGATACGGCTGTAGCGAT
>VGWC01000115.1 GCA_016873775.1 Ignavibacteria bacterium
CACGAACTTCCTCTATCGTCGCTGCGAAACAGTTTATTCGCGCCGAAATACAACCGCGAAGAATTATGCGGGCTAATAATAAGCGGCGCATCCCAGTTCCATCGCAAACCTTCTTCACCTTTGTCTTCAATCGGCTGAATCCACAACACTTCTCCTGTTTTTTTATCGAAACGTGCAAGTCCGCCGTATTGATATTCCGAATACACAATGTTCGGGTCATTCGGGTCAATGCGCGTTACAAATCCATCGCCGCCAATCGTTACGTACCAATCGCTATTTAAAATTCCATATTTAGAAATCGTTTGCGATGGTCCGCCGAGGGTTGCGTTATCTTGCGTTCCTCCGTAAATGTTGTAAAACGGTTCTGCATTATCCACAGCAACTCGATAAAATTGAATTGTCGGCATATTGTTAATAAATCGCCACGTTTTATTTCCATCGTGTGATTCATATAAACCGCCGTCTGTTCCGAGCAACATATAATTCGTGTCTTTCGGGTCAATCCAAATTGCGTGATAATCTATATGAACACTTTTTTCTCCAATACGTTTCAACGTTTTTCCCGCATCATCGGAATAATGCATAATTGTTCCTGATGTATAAATACGGTCAACATTTTTCGGGTCGCAAAAAATTTTCCCATAATACATCGGCACATTAATCTGAGAATTTCTTTTCTCCCATGTAACTCCGCGGTCGAGTGAACGAAAAATTCCGCCGCCATCACCTTGCGCTTCAACTAACGCATATAACACATCGGGATTTACCGGCGAAATTGCAATTCCGATTTTTCCCAGATCACCGCCGGGGAGTCCGCTCGAAAGTTTGTTCCATGTCATTCCCGCATCGGTAGATTTTTGAATGCTTCCTTCGGGACCGCCATTTATCATTGTCCAAAAATGCCTGCGGCGTTGATACGTTGTAATATAAATTACATCTTGATTGCGCGGGTCAAGCACAACTTCGTGAACGCCGGTATTGTCGCTCGTATGCACAATATTTTTCCAAGTCGCGCCGCCATCCGTAGATTTGAACAAACCTCGCTCGCCACCTTCTTTCCACAACGGACCTTGCGATGCGACATACATCACTTTCGTATTGCGTGAATCAAATTCGATTGCGGAAATATGCTCCGATGTTTTCAATCCCATATTTTTCCACGATTTTCCTCCATCTTCGGATTTGTAAATGCCGTTGCCATAACCAACACTTCGCTGACTGTTGAGTTCACCCGTTCCAATCCAAACTTCGTGTGGGTTATCGGGATTCAACGCAACTACGCCGATGGAATATGCGCCTTCGTTTTCAAACACACAGTTCCACGTTGTCCCGCTGTTCGTTGTTTTCCACACGCCGCCGCACGCAACTGCTACATAATATGTGCTTCTATCTTGCGGATGAACGGCAAATCCAATAATGCGTCCGCCAATAATTGCAGGACCAACAGAGCGAAATTTCAATCCGCCAAACGTTGACGATTTCAGCGTATCATTTTTTTCCGCAAAAGAAAGTGAAGTGAAAATGAGGAAGAGAAGGAGAAAGTGTTTCATAGGATTAAATGTTTTGTTTATGTGAAAAAAATTGAATTGGGAAAATTATTCAGGAGAAATTTTGTTTAGGAGTAAATTCATTATTTGTGCTTTATTGTATTTTTTGCCTTTGCGTTATACTTCACACTCTTTTCTTTAACCGCAGCAACTTGTGACGGAGCAGTTTGATAAATAAAACTCGGATACTCGTGTTTTATTCCAAGCATACCATCGAACGACAAATCTTCATCTTCCAATGGCCAATGAATACAATAAACTGCATGGGAAATTTGAAACGTGTTTCGCTAAATCTCTGAAGCATTGTAAAGTCGTTGGGAAATTTTTGCGAGTTTGAAAGAATAATCTTTGCCATCAATCCAAATTTTCATTGAGTCATTGATAAACCGAATATTCTTAACCGTGTGAAATGGTTTATCTATGTCTTTCTTTCTTGAAATTTTTCCCATTCTTCTACTATTAGTTCAAAGTTTTTGATGATGATGGATTTCACTTCTCTTATATCCCGACTGTTCATATTGTATGCGTACGCTTCAATGATTCCAAAATGCTCGACATCTAACCAATACTTACATTCTTTCTATGCTTTGCGAAAATTAATGTGAATCGGTTCTCGGTTTTCTTCCGCCCAAAAATAAAATCTCCAGCCATGTGAATAGAGTATCGTCGGCATGTATCACACAAATTCGACATCAAGAAATTCTGGCTATAAAACATAAACATCGTCTTCTTCGTTGCTCCAAATTCTTTTCTTATGTTTCTTGTTGTAACAATAAAGAACTTTCATCAACATTTGATGTTTCAATTTTCATTTCAAATTCTTCTTCCATAGATTATTTCTAAAAACTTTGTGTTTATCCTTAATCATCTGCGATAGTTTGCGAAATCTGCGGGAAATAGTTTCCCGCAAATCTCGCAGATGTACGCAGAAAGAATTTAAAGAGATACTTGATAGTCATTCCTTCCTAACTCAACTTCGCGAATAAAAACTCTCGATTCACCCACTAATGAGAATACTCTTCTTGCACTTTTTCAGAAAGATACATTTTCATCAGTGAGTGATAGGAAACATCTTTTTTGTTTGCCAATACTTTTAAATCATTGAGCAATGCCTCCGGTAATCTTACAGAAACTGAACGAACCGTTGGCTTTAAGTTTGGAAATTGTGCTTTCTTCGCTTTCGACCAATCAAGATAATCAGTCGAGTCGTGCTTTGCCCAAAACTCTCGCTCTTCGTTTTCGTTTTTAAATTTCGGAATCTTTTTTAGTTTTTTCATCGTACATTTTTCTTTCTTTGTATGACATTGTTCTTGCAGAAATAATTCTTATTGACTTTTTGCGAACCGTAAAAACAATGAGTAGATATTTTCCATTGTCAGTTTTTCCAAGCGCGTGGTATCGTTGCTCAATCGAAGTCGAATGTTTCTCATCTTCCAAAATAATTGGCTCATTGAAAAATACTTGTTCGGCTTCAGTATTAAGTATTTGATGTCGTTGCCAATTCTTTTCAATATTTCCTTCATCCCACTCAAAGCCTTCTATGTTTTCAAAAGAGATCATTCATTTAAAACTGCTACGCAATAATCAAATAAACTTATCATTCATCAACTCACCTTCGCAAACAAAAACTCTCGATTCAATCGTGCAATATGCGTAACGGAAATTTCTTTTGGACATTCGGCTTCGCAGAGATAGGTGTTCGTGCAACTGCCAAAACCTTCTTCATCCATTTGCGTTATCATTTTTTGAACTCGCTCTTTTCGTTCCACTTGTCCTTGCGGAAGCAAAGCGAGTTGCGAAACTTTTGCCGACACAAATAACATCGCCGAAGAATTGGGACACGCCGCAACACACGCACCGCAACCAATACACGCCGCCGCATCCATCGCTTCATCTGCAATCGGTTTCGGAATCGGAATTGCATTGCCATCTGGAACGCCGCCTGTTTTTGCGGAAACATATCCTCCCGCTTGCATTATGCGCTCAAACGACATTCGGTCAACAACCAAATCTTTCAACACGGGAAACGGTTTTGCGCGCCACGGTTCAACGACAATTGTTTCTCCATCGGAAAATTTTCGCATACGAAGTTCGCACGTTGTTACTCCTTGTCCCGGTCCGTGTGCGCGTCCGTCAATTACAAGTCCGCAACTTCCGCAAATTCCTTCGCGGCAATCGTGGTCGAAAGCAATCGAGTCTTCGCCTTTTTTCACGAGGTCAATGTTCAAGACGTCGAGCATTTCCAAAAACGATGCATCGCCGGGAATATTTTTTACTTCGTAATTGATAAACTGACCTTTGTCAATTTTATTTTTTTGTCGCCAAATTTTTAGTGTAAAGTACATTGTGTTTTCTTATCTAAAAATATTTTTCAAAACTTAAAGTTTGTTGTTGTTTTCTAATAAAGTGGTCGAGGAGTCGAGGATTTGAGTGGTCAAGCGAGTTTCTTTTCAAGTGATTTGATAAGAGCCATTAACATTCTTTCGACTTCTGAACGCAGTTCGTGTAACTTTTCCATTTCAACTTTCTTGATATACCCTAAATCAAAGGAAAGCAGTGATTGCGTTTCCAATTCGCAAAGTGAACCGTAAGCAATGTATAATGCTTGAATGTATTCTCGCGTTGTTTTTCTTCCATAACCTTCAGCAATATTTGATGGAACAGAAACAGCGGCTCTTCGCATTTGTGAAACCAATCCGAATCTTTCTTCCGAAGGAAAATTTTTGGTGATGCGATAAACATCCAAACTTAATTGATACGATTTTTGCCATACAATCAAATCTTTAAACG
>VGWC01000116.1 GCA_016873775.1 Ignavibacteria bacterium
GGTGATACGTTTTGCACGGGACAAGTGTTTGAAAAATCCGTAGGCATAAAAAAAACATTGCTTGCGGTGAAAGATATTTTTTATTCATCGAAGTTTGCCGGTATTGCATGCGGAATAAAAAATGTCGGCATCGGAAATGGAATGCCGGAATTTGGTCACGCTGTTGTGAAAATAAATCCCGACGAAACG
Source organism: Ignavibacteria bacterium (assembly GCA_016873775.1). NCBI lineage: Bacteria > Pseudomonadati > Ignavibacteriota > Ignavibacteria > Ignavibacteria bacterium. The sequence goes on from VGWC01000116.1 coordinate 190, forward strand.
CTTACGCTCAAAACCGGTTTCACTGAAATGGGACAAGGATTTTGCACTGTACTGATTCAGTTTTTCTGCGAAGTAACAGGAATGGATGCTCGAAAAGTTCGTGTGGAAATTGATACAACACATCCAACGCCGTGCGGAATGACAACTGCTTCTCGTGCGACTGTGCTTGGTGGACGTGCTGTTATTAAAGCCGCGCAAGAAATGAAAAAAGATTTGGATACAGGAAACACGTTGCGCGATTTGATTGGCAAAGAATATTTTGGTGAAGTCGTGATTGATTACACAACTGCGCTCGATGCAAAAACAAATAAACCGATTACGCATATGACGTTCGGTTTTGCAACGCAAGTGTGTATTCTCGATGATGATGGAACGTTGAAAAAATTTGTCGCCGCGCACGATGTCGGAAAAGTAATCAACAAAAAACTTCTCGAAGGACAACTCGAAGGCTCGATTCATATGGGGCTTGGCTATGCGTTGACGGAAGATTTGAAATTGACAAACGGCGTTCCCGATTCATTTAAACTTCGTTCGCTTGGATTGTTGCGCGCGAAAGATATGCCGGAAACAGAAATTATTTTGATTGAAGAAAACGAAAGTGAAGGACCGTTTGGCGCAAAAGGAGTAGGCGAAATCGGTTTAGTGCCGACAGCAGGAGCAGTCGCAAGCGCGTTGTATAAATTCGATGGTGTGCGAAGATTCAAATTGCCGATGAAGGATAGTGCTGCGGCGAAAGCGATTTTGGGTGGAGTGAAATAAATTCTAAACGATAGTTTTCAAATGCGTAAAAAGTTATCTTCCATCACATCTCTCCTCCCCAAGAATTACGATACATTTCTTACCGATTTAAAACGCCGCACCAGAGAAGCACAAACAAAAGCGGCGTTAAGTGTTAATCGGGAATTGTTGCTGTTATACTGGCACATCGGAAAACAAATTTTACAGCAACAAGCAAAAGAAGGTTGGGGCGCAAAAGTAATCGAGCGGCTTTCACTGGATTTGTGCAGAGAGTTTCCCGAGATGAAAGGATTTTCCGAACGCAACTTAAAGTATATGCGAGCATTTGCAGCCGAATATCGCAATGAACAATTTGTGCAAGAGGTGCTTGCACAAATTACGTGGTATCATAACATTACACTTTTAGATAAAGTAGAAAATCTAGATGAACGAATTTGGTATGCTCAAAAAACTATCGAAAACGGATGGAGCCGCAACGTTCTTGTTCATCAAATCGAAAGCGGATTATATCATCGCTCTGGAAAAGCAATTACTAATTTTTCTCGCACGCTTCCTTCGCCTCAATCCGAACTTGCGCAACAATTATTGAAAGACCCATATACGTTCGATTTTCTTTCGTTGAGTAAACAAGCGGTGGAACGCGATTTGGAAACAGCATTGCGAGAACATCTCAAAGAATTTCTTCTCGAACTCGGCGTTGGATTTGCCTTTGTTGGTAATCAATTTCATATTGTCGTTGGCGAGCAAGACTTTTACATCGACTTAGTTTTCTATCATACGAAACTTCATTGTTATATTGTGATTGAATTGAAGATGACGGAATTCCAACCGGAGTTTGCCGGAAAAATGAATTTCTATCTTACTGCAATTGATGAACAACTGCGAACAAAAAATGACGAGCCAACAATCGGAATAATTTTATGCAAATCGAAAAATAAACTTGTTGTAGAATATGCTTTACGCGATGTGAAGAAACCAATTGGCGTTTCATCGTATCGTTTAACTTCTTCTCTCCCGAAAAATCTCAAAGGCAATTTGCCAACAGTGAAACAACTTGAATCGGAACTCACAAAGAAAACATCATCGAAAAAATAAATGTCAAAAATTATCAAACAACTTCACACAGAAACAATAAAGAAAACAGCAACGCATTGCAAAGAACGCGGCATTACGATTCCAACATTTGCCCAAATGCGAAATCCGGAAACGATTCCGAATTCCATCAAACAAAAACTTTCGAGCGTTGGATTGTGGGATGTAAATCCGCTCAATCTTTTTCGCATTACGTGGAAAAATAATATCGAGAATAAACAATTCGGCGCAGTGAATTATGTCGAAATTCCGAAATCGATTTCCGGAGTGAATGCGCGCATCATCGGACTTGTCGGAAAATATTTTCCAACAGGAGCGCATAAAGTCGGTGCGGCGTTCGGATGTTTGGTTCCGCGTTTAGTCAGCGGTGAATTTGACCCGCAAAAACACAAGGCAGTGTGGCCTTCGACAGGAAATTTTTGCCGCGGTGGTGCATTTGATTGCGCGTTGCTCGATTGCACTGCAGTTGCGATTCTTCCCGAAGGAATGTCCAAAGAGCGATTTACGTGGCTGAAAGAAATCGGCGCGGAAGTGATTGCAACGCCGGGAACGGAATCGAACGTGAAAGAAATTTACGACAAGTGCTGGGAATTAAAACGCGACGCGAACAATATCATCTTCAATCAGTTTGAAGAATTTGGAAATCCGATTTGGCATTACAATGTTACGGGACCCGCGATTGAAGAAGTATTTCGTTCGCTTGGAAAAAATTCACGAGCGTCGGCATATATTTCAGCAACAGGTTCTGCGGGAACAATTGCCGCTGGAGATTATTTGAAAAAACAATTTCCGCATTTGAAAGTTGTTGCAACAGAAGCGCTGCAATGTCCGACGCTATTGATGAACGGTTTCGGCGCACATCGTATTGAAGGGATTGGCGATAAACATATTCCTTGGGTTCATAATGCGATGAATACGGATTGTGTTGCGGCGATTGACGATGAAGATTGTATGCGTGTGTTGCGTTTGCTCAATGAAGACGAAGGAAAAAAATATTTATCGTCTCTTGGAATTTCTGCAAAAGAAAATGAACAACTTTCTCTGCTCGGAATTTCTTCGATATGTAATTTACTCGCGGCAATAAAAACGGCAAAATATTTTGAGTTCAATGAGAACGATGTCATCTTCACAATTTTTACTGACTCACCGGATTTGTATCAATCGCGTTTGAAAGAATTGGAAGAAGAGCACGGAAAATATTCGTTGCTCAATGCGGCGAAAGACCATTCTGCGCCGTTGTTTCATCAATCCATTGATTATTACAAAGAATTGAATTACTACGACAGAAAAGCAATTCACAATTTAAAATATTTTACGTGGGTTGAGCAGCAAGGAAAAACGTATGAAGAAATTAATGCGCAATGGAATGAAGAATACTGGCGCAGTTTGTTTGAAGATGAAGTAAAATATTTTGATGAATTAATTGAGAATTTTAATCGTGGGTAGTTTGTAAAAAAAAGAAATGAATCTGACAGAACAAATAAAATCTTCCGGCGTTGTAGGTGCTGGCGGCGCGGGATTCCCTTCACACGTGAAAGCAAATTCGCGCGTTGATATCGTCATTGCAAACGGCGCAGAATGAACCGCTTATTCATAAAGATTTTGAATTGATGGCGAATTTTCCGAAACATGTTGTGCGCGGTGTTCAACTTTTAATGGAATCTACCGGCGCGAAACAAGGAATCATCGGCATTAAATCGAAAAATAAAAATGCGATTGATGCAATCAAATCACATATCAACGACACGCGAATTTCCGTTCACGAACTTGGCGATTTTTATCCTTCCGGCGATGAATATATTTTGGTGTATGAAGCAACGAAACGATTGATTCCGCCGCAAGGAATTCCACTCGATGTCGGAGTTGTTGTGAACAATGTCGAAACGCTGTATAACATTTCGCAAACGACAGAAGAAATTTCCGTAACAGAAAAATTTATTACCGTTGCGGGCGCAGTAAAAAATCCAATTTCACTTCTTGCACCCATCGGAATGAGTTTTCGCGATGCGATTTCTCTCGCTGGCTTCACAACAGAAAAAAATTTCGCAGTATTTGTCAGCGGAATTATGATGGGGAAATTGGAATTCAATCTTGATATTCCAATTACAAAAACGTGTGCCGGACTTGTTGTTCTCCCGACAGAACATACACTCGTTCAAAGAAAAATGCAACCGGAAAAAGTAAAACATCATATCGGAAAATCTGCGTGCGACCAGTGTAGTTATTGCACGGAACTTTGTCCGCGT
>VGWC01000117.1 GCA_016873775.1 Ignavibacteria bacterium
GTTTCTCAATGATTTTTTCGGCAAAAAAATACAAAAAAAAGACGAGGAAAAGGAGTTTATTTGAAAGAGAAAATGAAGTATATTCTTCCTGTTTTTATTAAAGAAAATAATCCAACTCAATTAACCGTTCCCACTAATTCTCTCAATGCGCGAGTTTATAAAATCGTATTCTTCCGCCGGTCGTGGTTTTGGTACGCCATCAGTGATGCAACATATTGGAATTCCAAAGTTTGAAGAGAAAAATAAAGTTCATCAAAAACTCTCGGAACTTTCACTAATGTTGCATCAACTCAAAGCAAAAGGCGAAGAAGAAAAAATGACACTGTTGGAAAAAGAACTTGATGAAACGGTAATGAAGTTGTTTAGCGGAAAGTGAAAAACTACATCTTCACCCTTGACATTGCTCATCCTCCTGTTACCTCCGATGATGCGGAAATAATTATACAAACGGAAATTCGAAAAGTGAGAAACTCCGAAACGCTTCGTGTTCTGAAAATTATACACGGTTACGGAAGCAAGGGGAGAGGCGGAACGTTGAAAAATATAGTACGACATTGGTTGTTTAAACATCGAAATGAATATCTTGCAGTTATTGCTGGAGAAAATGCAAGCATCTTTCATTCAGATATTCAGAACATCTTACAAACGTGTGGTTCATCGTATGATAATGATTTACGCGTATCGAATTTGGGTATAACTTTTGTGTGGGTTAAGTAATATGAAATATGTTTTCTATGCACTAATGCAGAAGCAACGAAGAAACGAGTAAAGAAAAAAGAATAATGGAAATTACCGAAAAGTATTACGCAAAAAATCGCAAAGAATGGCGAGCGTGGCTTTCAAAACATCACAAATCGAAAAAAGAAATTTGGTTGGTGTATTACAAAAAGAACAGCGGCAAACCTCGTGTTGCTTATAGTGATGCGGTGGAAGAAGCATTGTGTTTCGGTTGGATTGACAGCACGCTCAAACCGATTGATGAATTATGTTTTGCACAACGCTATTCGCCTCGAAGAAAAAACAGCGTTCTTTCGGAATTGAATAAAGAACGCATTCGTAATCTTATCAAAGCGAAAAAGATGACGAAGTTTGGTTTGGAAAGCATCGAACATCATCTTGACGGAAAGGAAAAAGAATCGGTTACAAAAAAGAAATTGAAGAAATTTTCTTTTCCGAACGAAATTATTGATGCATTGAAAAAAGACAAAATAACGTGGAAAAATTTTCAAAACTTTCCCGAATCGTATCAGCGTATTCGCGTTGGTTGGATTGCCGCAACAAAGTAACCAAAAACGTATCAATCGCGCTTGAATTATTTTTTGAAAATGACTGCGAAGAATAAAAAGTTTGGAACAATACAGTAATTGCGATGAATCCACTTTGGACTAACATTATTGCAAGAACCGTTCTTCGCAATAAAACAACACCGATAGAACAGTATTCGCAGTACCGCACAGCAAAAAAATTTCGCGAATTGAAAATCACCACTGTACGGTGGATAAAGGATTTCATCCTTATTCTTTTCGGTATTCTTTCTGCAACATTTGGGCTCGAAGGATTTCTTTTACCAAACGAATTTATTGACGGTGGAGTGACGGGCATTTCTTTATTGATTACAGAACTTACTTCGCTTCCGCTCTATGTTTTACTTCTCACCATAAACATTCCCTTTGTTTTTCTTGGATATCGCGTTGTAGGGTTGCAATTTGCAATTAAAACTGCGTTGGCAATTACAGGACTTGCATTGAGTGTAGCAGTGTTTTCGTTTCCCGAAGTAACTCAAGAAAAATTATTAGTAGCAGTGTTCGGAGGATTTTTTCTCGGAGCAGGAATTGGATTAGCAGTTCGTGGCGGAGCAGTGATTGATGGAACGGAAGTGCTTGCAATTTTTCTCAGCAAAAAATTTGGTTCGACCATCGGTGATGTTATTATTGCGGTGAACGTACTGGTTTTCTCTGCTGCCGCGTATTTTCTTTCGGTGGAAGCCGCATTGTATTCTATGATTACGTATCTTTCTGCATCGAAAACACTTGATTTTATTGTGGAAGGAATTGATGAATATGTCGGCGTTACCATTGTTTCTGTGGATAATGAAGAAATTCGTGAAATGATTGTGAACAACATCGGGCGCGGCGTTACGATTTACAAAGGGCAACGCGGCGTCGGAAAACGAGGAGTGCAAAACGATATTGACATCGTGTACACAGTAGTAACGCGCCTCGAATTGAATAAATTAAATACCGAAATTCAAAAAATTGACCAGAACGCTTTTATCGTTATGAGTAATGTAAAAGACACAAAAGGCGGTATGATAAAAAAACGTTCAGTAGGCAACTAAATTAAAATCCAAAATTTTAAATCTAAAATTTCTAATGTCTATTCGTCCAGTTAAAAAAATAATTCAAGCACGAGCAGCAATTGAAGGCGCAGGAGTTCATCTTCAACGCGCAATTGGTTTTAACGAACCGAATGAGTTTGACCCATTTTTGCTGTTCGATGATTTCCGCAATGAAAATCCAAAAGATTATCTCGCAGGTTTTCCGTGGCATCCTCATCGTGGCATTGAAACGATTACCTACGTTCTCGCGGGCGATGTTACACATCAAGATAGTTTGGGAAACAAAGGAACGCTTGGCGCTGGTGATGTGCAATGGATGACGGCGGGAAGCGGAATTCTTCATCAAGAAATGCCGAAAGGAAATGCGCAAGGACAAATGCACGGATTTCAGTTGTGGGCAAACCTTCCCAAGTCAATGAAGATGACTTCGCCGCGTTACCAAGATGTAAGCGCGAAAGAAATTCCTGTTGTAACTGATGACGATGGAGCAAGCGTGCGTATTATCATCGGCGAATTTTGGGGAAAGAAAGGACCAGTGGAAGGAATTGCCGCTGAACCGCAATACTTGGATGTGTTTGTTCCGGCAGGAAAAAGAAAAACATTGAACGTGGAAACAACACGCAATGCGTTTGCGTACGTGTTTGATGGAAGCGGAAATTTTTCTGATGCATCCGAACAGAAATCTGTGCTCACGGAAAAAACAGAACTCGATGGAAGTGAATCGCTCGCGTGGGCAAAAAATCGTTCTCTTGTTTCGTTTGATAATGGCGATGAAGTAACGGTGCGCGCGGGAGAAAATGGAATTCGTTTTCTTCTCGTTTCCGGCGAACCGCTGAACGAACCGATTGCGTGGGGCGGACCAATTGTGATGAATACGCAGGAAGAATTACGCAATGCTTTTGCAGAACTGCGAATGGGGAATTTTATAAAGGAGAGGTGAGGAAAGAATTTCTACTCCTCCATCTCCACTTCATTGATATACGCAGAGCAAACCACATCTCCCATAACGTTCACGACGGTTCTTCCCATATCGAGTAATCTATCAACACCGAGAATAATTGCAATGCCATCGGGAGGGACACCGACTTGCGCCATTACAATCATCAAGAGAGGAAGCGAACCGCCCGGAACTCCTGCAACACCGATAGAAGAAATTACACACAACGCAACAATCAGAATTTGCTGACTGATTGAAAGGTCAATTCCGAATACTTGTGCAATAAACAAAACGACTGCGCCTTCAAATAATGCAGTTCCGTTCATATTCATTGTTGCTCCTAACGGCAACACAAATGACGCAATCTTTGGAGAAATACCGAGTGCGCTTTCCGAAACGCGAATGGTTGTCGGCAATGTTCCGTTACTTGAAGATAGAGAAAATGCCGTAATCATAATCGGCGATGCTTTGGAAAGAAATTGAATCGGGTTTTGTTTTGTCAGCAATTTCAAAAGCAACGGATAAAAAACAAACAGCACGATTGCATAACCGAAGAGAATAAGAAAAACATAAATTCCAAGTTTTTGTAAAAGGTCAATTCCGAATCGCGCGGTTACGGAAAAGATTAAACAAAACACTGCAATGGGAGCGAGTTTCATTGCAAAGGCGACGATGGAAATCATTGCTTCGGTAAATGCATCGAGCCATTGAATCATCGCTTGCCGTTTTTCTTCCGCAATTTTTGTCAGCGCAGTTCCGAATAACAATGAGAATACAATGAGCGGAATCATTTCCATATTAACGATTGATTTTATAATGTTGCGCGGAACAAACATATCGAGAATTTGATTAACGATACCG
>VGWC01000118.1 GCA_016873775.1 Ignavibacteria bacterium
AAATATAAGTAAAGATGGAAGGAAAAATTGTTTGATAAACCGCCAAAGAAAATATTGATATTCATTTGGAATTCGCTCACGCATCAAAAATATTTTAACCACTGCAAGCCAAGAAATCAACACTTCGGTTGCTTTGTATATTCTTCTGTGGACTCTGTGTTGATTTCTTAATGTGCGAACAGAGATGTAATGAGAACTTTGCTAACAGCAAACAACGCCATTCCTCCAAACACCACAAGCGGCGTAATGCGATTATGCGAGCGATTGATTTCTGGGATTAAATCGCTAGCGCCGACATACGTTGCTGCACCGGCAGAAAATGCAAATGCGATACCGACAAAATTTGCGCTGATGTTGGAAAAAATAAACACTGCGAAAATTCCCGCGAGCGTTGCAACGGCTAATCCAAATGCCGCGCTGATTGCATGTTTTGTCGAGCGATTTGATGCAAGTGTAATGGATGCAACGGTTAATCCTTCGGGAAATTTATGAAGAAGAACTGCGATGAACACTAAAATTCCTACATTCGGATTGAACAACATTGCTGAAGAAATAGAAAGTCCGTCAAAGAATGCGTGAATTGCTAATCCTGCAACAGCAGAAATTCCTGCGAATGGTTTTACAATTTCGTGTTGATGCGTTTCTTCTCCGAAGTGAAAATGTCCAACGATGGTATGTTCAAAAAAATGGAGTAGAGAAAATCCGAGCAGTATATACAATGATGATAATGCGCCAACGTTTGCAATGCTTTCCGGAATCAATTCAAAAAAAACAAGCGCAAGTAAAAATCCCGCAGAAAGCGCAAGCAAATACTCTTGAATTTTTCCGAGCCATTTTTTCCCCTGAACAACGACGATGCCGCCAATGAGTTCGGAGAGAGAAGCGAGTAAGCCAAGTATGATTATTTGTAACATTTTTTTTTAACGTAATTGGTAATTAGTCATTTGTCATTAGTAATTCGAGAACTACGAATGACAAATTACCAATGACTAATGACTTTTTATATAATTTTTACATTTCTCTAAAATTCTTGCAAACATCGGATTGTTCGGAAATTGTTTATGTAATTCTTCTGCATACGGCAATGCTTTTTCGAAATCATTTTCAAAGCGAAAACGAATTTGCAACAAGAAATACGTCGCTTCGTATTTTGTGAACCTTCCTTTCTGCGATGCTTTGGTGAGAAACTCAATTCCCTTTTGTTTATCGCCGCTCGGTAAAAACCACATCAACGGTTTCACGACGGGAAATTCTTCGGGAATTGCTTCGGCGTAATATTGATACAATCCCATTCCCAAATATGTCTCGGTGTTTGTTGTGTCGCGCTCGTATGCCTGCATCATCAAAGAAAGTCCTTTTTTGCCGTCGAGAATTGCGGAGAGCCAACTTTTACGATGCACTTCCAATCGTCCTCGATAACCGAGTGCGCCGCCTTTATAAAAAATTGCTTTCACATTATTTTCATTTTCATCAAGAATTTTATCGCACACATCAATTGTTTTTTCTATTTGCAAAAAATATTGTTCATCGAATTGCATGTTTTCTCTATCAAGCAAAATTTTCCAATACGTTACCATTGCAGAAAAAAAATATCCTTCGGGCTTGGTAGGATAATCGCGAATGATTTGTTGAAACAATGAATCCGCTTTCTGAAATTCGCAATTGTAAATAAGGGGAATTGCGGTTTCGATTTTCGTTTCCATTTCTTGTTTGCTTTGTGAGAAAACGACAAATGGAAAAAGGGATATGAAAATTATGATTGAAAGTTTTGAAACGCAGAGGCGCAGAGAACACGGAGTTTCGCAGAGAATTGTCATAGTTTATTTACGACTCGCGTGATGCCTTTTGTCAGAATTTCAACGTGAAAGTTAACGAGCAAACCTAAACGTTTATCTAATAATCGAAGATAGGAGAGAAGTTGTGATTTTGCAATTGGCGGAACTACTTCTTGCGCTTTTAGTTCAACAATAACTTTGTTCTCGACGAGAACATCAAGACGATAACCAACATCGAGTTTTACACTTCGATACATGAGTGGAACTGGTTTTTGTCTTTCGAAATTCAATCCTTGAAATTTCATTTCTTCTGCTAAACATTCTTCATAAGCGCTTTCCAGCAAACCGGGACCAAGTGCGCGATGAACTGCAATAGCACAACCAATTATCTTTTCCGAAATCTCATTCTCGTGCATAATTTTCTCTGCGTATTTTCAGCGACCTCTGCCTCTGCGATTAAAATTTTGAAACGCAGAGGTGCAGAAAATACATAGTTTTCTAAAATTACAATTTCTCACTCAACCAATTCTTCAACTGCGAAATGTTCACGCGCACTTGTTCCATCGAATCGCGTTCGCGGATTGTTACGGTTTGATTTTGTAATGTTTCGCTATCAACCGTAATACAAAAAGGCGTTTTCCGATTTCATCTTGTCTTCGGTATCGTCTTCCCACTGCGCCGCTATCATCATAAAAAACGCGAAACGAATTCCGCAAATCTTTTTCAATGTTGCGAGCGATTTCCGGCATTCCATCACGATTGACGAGTGGAAAAATTGCGGCTTTCATTGGCGCAAGTTTCGGATGAAATTTTAACACGACGCGCGTTTCCATTTCACCATCAGCAGTGCGCGCTTCTTCTTCACGATACGCTTCAATCAAAAACGCCATAAACGAACGACTCGCTCCCGCCGATGTTTCGATGATAAACGGAACAAATTTTTCTTTCGTCTCTTCATCGAAAAATTTCAAACTCTTGCCGCTGTATTCTTCATGTCGCGACAAATCAAAATTCGTGCGATTGTGAATGCCTTCAATTTCTCCCCAGCCAAACGGAAATTCGTATTCGATGTCGTATGCGTTGCGAGCATAATGCGCAAGTTTCTCGTGCTTGTGCCACTGCAATTTTTCTTTGCGCATTCCCAAATTCAAAAACCATTGCATACGTTGCTCGCGCCAATATTCAAAATGCGCTTCATCGGTTTCGGGCTTGACAAAAAATTGCATTTCCATTTGTTCAAACTCGCGTGTGCGGAATAAAAAATTCTTTGTGTTGATTTCATTGCGAAACGCTTTTCCGATTTGCGCAATACCAAACGGAATTTTTTGCCGCGATGCCGCTTGCACGTTGAGAAAGTTCACGAAAATTCCTTGCGCAGTTTCAGGACGCAAATACACAACCGCGCTTGATTCTTCGACAGGCCCAACAAATGTTTTGAACATTAGATTGAATTGCCGTGCCTCTACCAAATCTCCACCACACTCTGGACATGGTGTCTGAAGTCCCGTTGTTGCTTTTTGTTCTGTCGCTATATACTGCAACAACATCGGAATGTTCAATTTCATCATTGGATTGTTTTGAAGGTCCTCAATAAGCCACGACATCGTGACTTGAGAATTACGTACGAGTGCCAATCCTGGAGCAAGTTTTTTACCTTTTTGCTGTGCCCATCGAAGTGCAAGATGGCTATTGAATTTCAGAAGATATGTCCAATCGGTTAACTCCATAGTTTCTGCAAAAGACTGTACCCATTTCGATTCTTTCAGCATGTCCCATACCTGGTCCGCCCTAAAAAGTTTCTTGCATTGACGACATGCTTGCATCGGGTCGGTGAAATTTTCCACGTGTCCCGATGCTTCCCACACGCGCGGATGCATCAAGATTGCCGCGTCAATTCCTTCAATATCGTCTCGAAACGTCATTGCTTTCCACCACGCGTCTTTCACGTTGCGCAGCAATTCAACACCGAGCGGACCGTAATCCCAGCAGCCATTGAGTCCGCCGTAAATTTCCGATGATTGAAATACAAATCCCCGCCGTTTTGCCAGCGAGACAATTTTATCCATTAAGTTTTCTGTTTGTTTGGGCATAATACCATTTTATGTTTG
>VGWC01000119.1 GCA_016873775.1 Ignavibacteria bacterium
GCCAATTTATGTATTGCGCGGACTTCCCGATTGCACAAGTTATTATCGCGAAGCATTGAAAGAAATTACCGAGCGCATCGAACACGGCGTTGGTCCGATTCCCGAAGAAAAAGTTCGCGTGGTGATTGAAGGTCCGCCGCCGTGGCCGCACTTCCGCGCATTTTGGGAATTGCTCAAACGCTGGGGCGTGTGTGCTGTTGCGTCGAGTTATTCGAAAGTTGGTGGATTTTGGGACCACGGTTTTCGCCACGATTATACAAAGCCGTTTGAAAGCATCGCCGAATATTGTTTGACGTGCTACACGAATTTAAATCTTCCGATGCGAACGGATTTGCTGCGCAGTTATGCAGAAGAATATAATGCCGATGCAATCGTGATTCATTCTGTGAAATCGTGCCGCTCGTTTTCAGTCGGACAAGCAGATATGCGCGAGCAATTTATACGCAAGTGGAATATTCCAACGCTCTTGATAGAAAGCGATTTGGCTGACCCGCGTTATTTTCAAGCCGCGCAATTACGCAATCGCATTGATGCATTTTTTGAATCACTGGAACATAAGCGGTTGGTGAGTGCGTGAGTCAGTGAATGTTTATTATAAAATTCCAAAACACAAATTTCAAATAACAAATAAAACTCAAATGACAAATTCAAAAGAAAGAAAATACCATTTGAAAATTCGGAATTGGAATTTATTTGTTATTTGGTTTTTGACATTTGGAATTTCATAAACGAAATTATCATATCAATAAAAAGAAATAAAAATCTATGTTAGTCGCTGGAGTTGACGTCGGTTCAACACAAACAAAAGCAATTATACTCAACGAAAATTCTGACATCGTTGCGCGCGGAATCGTGAACACGGGCGCGAACGTTGTCAAAGCCGCAGAGAAAGCATTTCAACTTGCGCGGCAAAATGCAAAGTTGGAAGAATGGGAAGTTGCGTTCACGGTCGGCACGGGATACGGTCGTTACAAAGTTCCGTTCGGAGACGCGCAGATAACGGAAATTTCCTGTCATGCGCGCGGTGCAACATTTTTATTTCCGAACACGCGCACCATTCTCGACATTGGGGGACAAGACACCAAAGGAATTCGCATCAACGAAAAAGGCGAAGTGATCGATTTTTGTATGAACGACAAATGCGCCGCAGGAACGGGACGATTTCTTTCCGCTTCTGCTGACGTGATGGGAATTTCGCTCGATGAACTTGGAGACGTTGCGCTTCAATCAACAATTCCGTTGCGCATTACCAATGTTTGCACGGTATTTGTCGAAACGGAAATTATGAATCATCTTTCCAAAGGTCGAAAAGGTGAAGATATTCTTGCGGGAGTTCATCAATCCATTTCAGCGCGTTCGGTGAGTTTGCTTCGTCGTGTTGGACTGGAAGCGGAAATTACGTTCACCGGCGGCGTTTCCAAAAATAAAGGAATGGTGTTTGCGCTTGAAGAAAAATTAGGAATGAAAATCAATGTATGCGATGATTCACAATATAACGGAGCAATCGGTGCGGCACTGTTTGCGCTTGAACGGGCAAAGGCGCATCACGATGGACAAGAATTGAACGAAAGCAAAATTATTTCAAAGCAACAACAACACGCAACTGTATGAATAACAATCGCTACATCGCCGGCGTTGATGTCGGCACACGAATGACGAAATGCGCAATACTCGATAGTCAAACTGAAAAAGTAATTTCGACTGCAACGATTCTCACACGGCACAATCTTGCGCTCGCTTCAGAAAAAGTTTTGCAAGAAGCGTGCAACTCAATTTCACTTTCACAAAAAGAAATTTTTTATATCGCTTCCACTGGTTATGGAAGATATCAAGCATCAATGCGGCAAATTCAAATCACCGATATTACGTGTCATGCGATGGGAGCAAAATTTCTTTTTCCGAACACTAAAAACATTCTCGACGTTGGTGCGCAAAATGCAAAAGCAATGCGCGTTGATGAAAATGGTCGCGTGGTGAAATTTAAAATGAATGACAAATGCGCATCGGGCGCGGGAAGTTTTTTGGAGCGTGTTGCGAAAGGACTTGAGTTGCAACTCGATGAAGTCGGAACGCTTTCGCTTCGTTCCAAAGATCCGCAGCCGATTAGTTCGATTTGCGCTGTGCTTGCAGAATCGGAAGTTATCAATCTCGTAACGAGCGGTTATCCCGTCGAAGATATTTTGATGGGCGCGCATCTTTCTATTTCGGATAGAATTGTTGCAATGCTGCGGCAAGTGGGAATCGAAGGGGAAGTAACGCTCACCGGCGGAATTACAAAAAATGTGGGAATGGTAAAAGCACTTGAACAAAAACTCGGAGTGAAATTGAATGTGAACGCTCAATCCGAATATGCCGGAGCGATTGGCGCGTGTGTGTTGGTGAAAAAGCGTTTGCAAAAAATGGGAATGACAAGTGTAAATTGAAATGCGAGTTACAATAAGTTCAATCTAAAATCTAACTTCTAAAACCTAAAATCTTATGCGCTCAGCAATTTTCTACGGACCAAATCAACCTTTAAAAATCGAAGAATGGCAAACACCGGCAATCAAAGCGAACGAAGTGCTTGTGAAAGTTTCTGCGTGCGGCGTGTGTCATACGGATTTGCATTACATTGACCACGGAACGCCGACGTTCAAAAAACCGCCGCTCATTTTGGGACACGAGCCATCGGGTATTATTGCGCAAGTCGGAAGTGAAGTAAAAAATTTCAAAGAAGGCGACAGAGTGTTGCTTCCCGCTGTGTTGACGTGCGGCTCGTGCGAGTTTTGCAGAACGGGGCGTGAAAATATTTGCGCAACGATGACGATGTTCGGAAATAATATTGACGGAGCGTATGCAGAATTTGTTGCCGCGCCGGCGAAAGATATTTTTCATTTGCCGAAAGAAATTCCGCTTGAAGAAGGAGCAATTATTGCCGATGCAATTTCAACGCCGTATCACGCAGTAAAAAATCGCGCGGAAGTGAAAGCGGGAGATTCGGTTGTTGTGTTCGGATGCGGCGGTGTCGGAATCAATGTTGTGCAAGTTGCGTCTGCGTTTGGTGGAATTGTTATCGCCGTTGACATCTCCGAAAAAAAATTGGAATGGGCGAAAAAGTTTGGCGCAACATATACTGTGAATCCAACGAAAGTTGAAAATCTTGGAAAAGAAATTAAGAAACTGACAAACGGCGGAGCAGATATTGCGATTGAAGCGATTGGAAAACCCCAAACGATTGAAGCCGCATTTTCAACATTGCGCAAAGGCGGACGACTTGTAATTGTTGGTTATTCTGCTGACGATATAAAATTGAGCGCGGCAAAAATAATGTATTTCGAAATGGAAATTCGCGGCTCGCTTGGTTGTCGTCCCGTTGATTATCCAAAGTTGATTGAGTTGTGTCGCATTGGAAAAATAAAAGTTGCAGAACTTGTAACACAAAAATTTCCTTTGGAAAAAATTAATGATGCGTTTGATTTGTTGCGAAGCCACGATGATAATGCATTGCGTTCGATTGTTGTAATGTAAAATGATTAGCCACGAATGACACGAATAATGCACGAATTAGCGCGAATAATATTTGTGAAAATCCGCGAAGCATCCGCGTAATTCGTGGTGAATAAAAAAAATTATGCTCGATTTCACTTTCACTGAAGAACAAAAAATGCTGCGAGACGTTGCGCGAAAATTTACCGACAACGAAGTGCGACCGTTCGCGGCAATGATTGACGAGAAAGAAGAATTGCCTTTCGAAATAATAAAGAAAGCCGCTGAACTTGGCTTTCTCGGCGTTGCATTTCCAGAACAATATAACGGCGGCGGCTTTGGTGAAATCGGCTACTGCATTTTACTCGAAGAAATTTCTCGCGGATGTAATTCCACTGCAGTAACAA
>VGWC01000120.1 GCA_016873775.1 Ignavibacteria bacterium
ATTCTAAAATTTGAGTAAATATTTTTGTAAGTTTGCCCACAATTTTTTTTGTTATTGTTGTTCGATAGTTGTTCTATAACTAACGAATAACAACTAACTCATACCAATGAATGTAGTACTTTGTCTTTTCTCCAACAATTAAATTCAGTTCAACAACAAGCGGTACAAGCAACGGAAGGTCCTGTGATGATCGTTGCAGGAGCGGGAAGCGGGAAGACACGTGTGCTAACGTATCGTACTGCATATCTTGTGGAACGTGGTATTTCTCCGTATGAAATTCTTGCCCTTACGTTCACGAATAAAGCCGCAAATGAAATGAAACAGCGTATCATCGAACTTGTCGGTCCGCAAAGTCAGCACGTGCAGATGGGAACGTTTCATTCTGTGTTTGCAAAATTACTGCGCCGAGAATGTGAACCGCTCGGATTCAATCGCAACTTTACGATTTACGATACGGAAGATTCGTTGCAAGTTGTAAAAACGATTATGAAAGAGAATACTATTTCTTCGCAGCAATTCAAACCGAATGCAATACGCGGGAGAATTTCGATGGCGAAGAATCAAATGCTTTCTCCGCAGGAATTTTTGGCTCAAGCAGATAATTTCTTCGACCAAAAAACAGCGCTCGTTTTTAAAGAATATCAGGAACGTTTGCGCAAAATGAATGCGATGGATTTTGATGATTTGCTCATAAAACCGATAGAACTCTTTTCTCGATTTCCCAAAGTTCTGGAAAAATACCAACAGCGGTTCAAATATATTTTTGTTGATGAATATCAGGATACGAATCGCGTGCAGTATGTTTTGGTGAAAATACTTGCTGAAAAATTTCGGAATGTTTGCGTTGTCGGCGATGATGCGCAGAGTATTTATTCGTTTCGCGGAGCGGATATTCGGAACATTCTCGACTTTCAGAAAGATTATCCCGATTGCAAGTTATTCCGTCTTGAACAAAATTATCGTTCGACAAAAACCATTTTAAATGTTGCAAACGATGTTATCAAAAACAACACGGGACAAATTCCGAAACATCTTTGGACGGAAAATTTTGAAGGAGAAACCATAACGCATCTTATCTGCGAAGACGACAGGGAGGAAGGAGAACGTATTGTGAAGAAAATTCGGGAAGAAATTCACAAGCGTAAAATTCAATTGAAAGACGTTGCGGTATTGTATCGAACCAATGCACAATCGCGTTCGATAGAAGATGCGCTGCGAAAAGAAAATCTTCCGTACGTGATCATTGGTGGCGTAGAATTTTACCGAAGAAAAGAAATCAAAGATGTGCTTGCGTATTTGCGAACCATCATCAATCCAATAGATGAAGAAAGTATGCTTCGCATAATCAATTATCCTGCGCGCGGAATAGGAAATACCGCGGTGGAAAAAATACAAATGGTCGCACGCGAGAAGAAGATGCCGTTGTTCGAGGTGATGCAAATGCTTGATTCGATTGATGGTCTTCAAACACGCGCACGAAATGCTCTTCGTGAATTTACGGCAATGATTTGGAAGTATATCGAAATGCTGGACTATGTTTCTGCGAGTGAAATTGCGCGCGGCATTGTCGAAGAAATCGGCATTCTTCGGGAACTGAAAGAAGAAGGAACGCCGGAATCGCTTGCACGTTGGGAAAATGTTCAGGAGTTGCTTTCTGCTATTTCGGAATATAACGATGAAGCGGAAGAACCGTCGTTACAACAGTTTCTGCAGGAAATTTCCCTTGTTGCTGATGTTGATAAATGGGATACGCAGAAAAATTCAATAACGTTGATGACCTTGCATGCCGCAAAAGGATTAGAGTTTCCCGTGGTGTTTGTTGCCGGCGTTGAAGAAGGATTGCTGCCGTTGTATGATTCATTTTCCAATCATCAGGAAGTAGAAGAGGAACGAAGACTAATGTATGTGGGAATTACGCGCGCAATGCAAAAACTTTACATCAGCAGCGCGAATGTGCGGTATCGTTACGGCGATGTTACGTACCCTACTCCTTCGCGGTTTCTTTCCGAAATAGAACAACCGTTTCTCGTGCAAGAAATTCCTGTATCAAAAAACAGAGAACGCGCTTCGCAGGTATTTTCGACGCGCCTACGTTCAGCAACGGATTATTTTTCGAAGGGGAAAAAAAACGGCGATGACCGATTTCTCTACGAACAAGAGCAACCGAATTATGAAGATGTTTCGCAAGAATCAAAAACGTTGCGGATAGGAATGCGTGTCGTTCACGATGTTTTTGGAAAAGGAAAAATTGTTATGCTCTCCGGGAAAGGCAAGTTGGCACGAGCAACGGTTCAGTTCGATTTGGTGGGTACGAAAAATTTATTGTTGCAATTTGCTCATCTGCATATCATTACCGTATGAAACGAAACGTCAAAGAACAAACAAAAAAACTTGCGCAAACGGTTGCAGGAATAAAAAAAATTGTATCGCATCAAAAAGAAATTTCCTTTCGCGAACGTATAAATATTTTTCTCGGGGCAGTTGCATATTATCCCAAAGCGGTGTTGTTGCGTTTCATCAAAGACGATGGATTATTTCTCGCTTCGGGAATCGGTTTTGCTGTCGTTACGTGCATTATTCCGCTTATTCTTCTTGTTGCTTCCGTATTGGGAATGATGCTCGAATCGCCAACAATTGCTATTCAATCCATTCAGGAAATGTTCGGCAACCGCTTACTCCCTATTCCGTATTTAGCAACAGTTCGTGAAACGCTCGTTGGGGTGATTGAAGAAATTATCAACCATCGTGCAGGATTTGGTTTTGTTGCGGCTTTTACACTAATTTGGACGTCAACTAATCTCTTTGCGTTCACACGTTCATCGCTCCATCGGATTTATTGCGTACAACAAACGCAGAATATCTTTATGAGCATTCTTGAAGATATTTTTTGGGTTCTCGTTCTTGCGGTATTATTTTTTGTCGTGAATTTTATCGTATGGATGTCTTCATTGCTGCAGCAAATTATCTACCTTCTCCCGCAAGCAATACAAACGCGTGCAGAATGGATTGAATACAGTTTTCCTGCGCTGTTGATTTTTGCCGTTTTTACGATGATGTTTTATGTTATTTATTACCGCGTTCCCGACCAACACGTTCCGAAAAAAGTTGCGCTGATTTCTGCAATAACGACGGCAATTCTTTGGCAAAGCGCCGGATGGTTTTTCTCGTGGTATGTTATGCGTTTTCCTACGTTCGGAAAAATTTATGGAACGTATGCTTTCCTCATTGTTTCGCTTTTGTGGATTTATTATTCGGGAATTACGTTTATCATCGGCGGCGAAGTGGGACAACTCTATCGTGAAAAACATCAATTGAATTTTGAAGGAGAAGAAAACAATGCATTATGAACAACTTTCCCGCTTCGAAGGATGAGAGTAAGGGATAACGTTTACACAAAGTGTGGATAGTATTGTTCTTCGTGCGCTTTGCGTTGAAGAAAACAATATTTCTTTTGTATGGGCTTAAGACTATTTATGAACATCTATTTTGGTTACGTTTCTACCTAATTACAAAAACCAAAAACCCGTTCTTGAAAATTTGAGAACGGGTTTTTTGTTGAGTGAAAGAAAAATTGTGTGAGGAAAAAAAAACGTGGAAATGAAAAACGCCGTAGGCGTGAGATGTTTATAGAAGAAGAAATCAAAAATAAATTGTAGCTCCGTAGGAGCGAAATAAAAAAAATGCGAAACGATATTTCACTATTACATTTCGCACCTACGGTGCAGGAAACCATTATGGTGAAATCGTTCTTTTATCACGATTTATCGGGATTTCTTCGTACAGCAAAATCATTTATGATTTTGAAGAAGTGAGTTTGCTCATTATG
>VGWC01000121.1 GCA_016873775.1 Ignavibacteria bacterium
TATTTCGGTGGAACGATTGATGCGTTTATCAGCAGCGTGTTCAACTATCCTACGCTTTCAGATATTTACAAATACGCAACGTACGATGGACTTGGAAATTTGAGTGGGAAGAAGATTAGGAAATGAATTTTCCCTTCTCATCTTTTTCAATAATTTCATCCCACTTTTTTTATGAAAGTAATAGAACACAGATGACACTGATGTTTCGGATTTGAACGGATGAAAAAATCAGTGAATATATGCTCAATCCGTGTTATCCGTGTTCTATAAACAAGTTTCAAATTACTCAAGTTACAACTCAATGCAACAACAATCAGAACTCAACGAAAGCGGTTTTAAGCCGTACATTTCTCCACACGATTCTCCGTTAGAAAGCACGGCGCGAGCGTTATTACTTGGTTCGCTACTCGGAATTCTTTTCGGTGCGGCATCAGTCTATCTCGGACTTCGCGTTGGACTCACAACTTCTGCGTCCATTCCGATTGCAGTTATGGCGATTACTATTCTCAAAAAACTTCGCGGAAATACTGTTCTCGAAAACAACATTGTGCAAACGGTTGGCTCCGCCGGTGAATCCATTGCCGCGGCAGTTGTGTTCACAATACCTGCATTGATTTTTCTCGGTTTTCCGTTGAAGATGTCCATCACGCTTTTGATTGCGCTTACCGGTGGATGTCTCGGTGTATTGATGATGATTCCGTTGCGGCGATATTTAATTGTGAAAGAACACGCGAACTTACGTTTTCCTGAAGGAACTGCGTGCGCAGAAATTATCAAAGCGGGAGAAATTGGCGGAACTTCTGCCAAAAAGATTTTCAAAGGAATGGGACTCGGTGCGTTGTGGAAAGGTGCGTCAACACTTTTCGGTTTGTGGAAGCCAAGCGTTGGAAGAGATATTGCGTTTTACAAAGGTTCATCGTTCGGAATGGACGTTGCGCCGGAATTGATGGGTGTTGGTTACATTATCGGTTGGCACACTTCGCTTATTATGGTTGGCGGTGGATTGATGGCTTCGTTTATTATTGCGCCGATTATTTCATTCATCGGAGATGTTGCAACAAAGCCGATTTATCCTGCAACAAAATTGATTTCCGAAATGAGCACGTATGAAATCTGGAAAAATTATATCAAGTATATGGGCGCAGGAGCAGTTGCAACGGGAGGGATTGTCGGACTTATTCGCGCGTTTCCGGCAATATGGAGTTCGCTTACTGCTTCGATAAAACAACTTGCCGGTGAACGTTCGGGAAATAAAAATAATATCAATGTTCTACGAACAGAAAAAGATACGCCAATTACGGTTGTTGGTATTGGCGTCATTTCATTGATAATTTTTATCTGGCTCGTCCCGACATTTCGTGTGAATATTCTTGGCGCATCGCTAATTGTTATTTTTGGATTTTTATTTTCGGTTGTTTCTGCACGTATAACAGGAATTGTCGGTTCATCATCGTCGCCGCTTTCAGGAATGACGATTGCCGTTTTGATGGGAACGTGTTTAATTTTTCTTGCTGTTGGTTGGACCGGACAATCATACACCTATCTCGCGCTTGTGATTGGAGCAGTTGTTTGCATTGCAATTTCTAATGCAGGAACGATAGCGCAAGATTTGAAAACAGGACATTTACTTGGGGCAACGCCGAGCAAACAACAATTTGCAATGCTTGTAGGTGTTGTTACTTCTGCGGCTGTTGTTGGTGTTACGATGCTTTTGTTGAATGAAAGTCAATCGAAAGAAATTGTCGTCGAAAAACCATTTACACCGCCGGCGGTTTCACTTCAACTCGCAGAAGAAATGCAAGGAAAAGACGGCAAGAATTATTTACTTGCAAAAGTTGTGAACGTGGAAGGAATCGAACCGGGAAATTATCTTGTTGATGAACAAACAAAAGTTGCGGTCTATAAACGTGTTGATGGCATTGGCGGAAAAGAACTTGCCGCCCCGCAATCGAATTTAATGGCAGTATTGATTTCCGGTTTGCTTGAACAAAAACTTCCGTGGGGATTGATTATGATTGGCGCGAGTATTGCACTGTTTATGGAATTGATTGGATTTCATTCGCTCACATTTGCTGTCGGATTTTATCTTCCGCTTTCATCCACGTTTCCGATTTTTGTCGGCGGCGTTGTGAGAAAACTCGCAGATAAAGTGTACAAACGCAAAGCCGATGACCCCGAAGAAAGCGAAGGAACATTGCTTTCGAGCGGATTGATTGCCGGTGGAGCGTTGCTTGGTGTGTTCGGCGCGTTCTTAAATTTTATTCCCGGATTTATAGACGATGAAACGGGATTACCGATGGTGCTTGCATTCGGCTACAAATATCTTCATTTTGCGTGGGATTCGGATTTGTTAGCACTTGCTGTGTTTGCTGTGCTGGGATGGTTTTTGTTCAAAGGCGCAGCGGATGAGAAGAAGTGAGTGCATTTTACATTTGACATTCTATATTTGAAGATTTGATTTAATAATCACATACACATACTTATAATGACTTCAGAAAATACAAACAACAAAAAAAGTTTTTTTTATCGTTCGCTTGATATGATTGAATGGGGAGGAAACAAACTTCCTCATCCGGCAATAATGTTTGCTTCCTTTGCATTCATCGTATTATTACTTTCTGCGCTTGCTTCATCGCTTAATTTTTTTGCGCATCATCCCACAACAGGAAAAGAAATTCTTCCCGTAAATTTGTTGAACAGTGATGGTATCAGAAAAATTTTTACGTCACTTGTTTCCAATTTTACAGGGTTTGCACCATTAGGAACAGTACTCGTCGCTTTGCTTGGCGTTGGAGTTGCAGAAGGAACCGGATTACTTTCTGCTGTTATCCGCCTCTTTGTAATTTCTGCTCCTCGCAAACTCATTACGCTTGTTATCGTTTTCACGGGAGTAATGTCGAATGCAGCATCGGAAGCGGGATATGTAATTTTAATTCCGCTTGCGGGGGTAATTTTTCTTGCATTGGGAAGACATCCTCTTGCGGGAATGGCAGCAGCGTTTGCAGGAGTTTCAGGAGGATACAGTGCGAATCTCGTATTAGGAACTGTGGACCCGTTGCTCGCAGGTATTTCACAAGAAGCTGCAAAAATTATCAATCCGAACTATATTGTGAATCCAGCATGCAACTGGTACTTTATGTCCGCTTCTACTTTTTTACTTACACTGTTGGGAGCGTGGGTTACAGAAAAAATAGTTGAACCGCGGCTGGGAAAATATTCCGGTGAAGCAGATTCAAAAACGATGGAGCAACTTTCTGACCAGGAAAAACGCGGAATAAAATTTGCATTGTTCACCTCGTTTTTATTCTTCTTGCTCCTTGCCTTTATGGTTGTTCCTGAAAGTGGAATTTTACGAGACCCGGCAACGAAAAGCATTCTTCACTCTCCATTTCTGACAGGAATTGTAGCAGTTATCTTTTTAATGTTTTTACTTCCGGGAATTGCTTATGGAATTGTAACAAAAACGTTACGAAACGATGCTGATATGATTTCGTATATGTCCAAATCAATGGGAACGCTCGCGGGATATATCGTTCTCGTTTTTTTTGCCGCGCAGTTTGTTGCTTTTTTTAATTGGACAAATTTAGGATTGATACTTGCCGTGAAAGGTTCGGAGTTTCTCAAAGAAATTGGACTTACGGGAATTCCGCTCATGATTGTGTTTATTGTCTTATCGGCAACAATGAATTTATTTATGGGAAGCGCTTCGGCAAAGTGGGCAATTATGGCTCCGGTAT
>VGWC01000122.1 GCA_016873775.1 Ignavibacteria bacterium
AACGTTCCGCCAAAATCATCGCCGCCAAAATGCAACGCAATTTGTCCCGTCTTTTTTCCCTCCGAAAACCACGACGCTTGAATATGTTGAAAGTTATCGAGATAAATTCTGCTGAATGCAATCATTTGCAAATACCGCGACGACGAAGCATACTGCGGAATAATTTTTTCGAGCGGCGTATTTCCCGGCTTAAAACTCCACGGAACAAACGCCGTAAATCCGTGAAACTCATCTTGCAACTTGCGAATGCTTTCAAGATGAATCATTATATCTTCATCCGTTTCAATATGCCCGTACATCATAGTTGCTGTTGATTTAAAACCAATGCGATGCGCTTCTCTCATCACGTTCAACCAATCTTCCGACGTTCCTTTCGAACTCGAAATTTTTCGTTTCACTTTATCCGAAAGAATTTCTGCACCGCCGCCGGGAATTGTTCGCATCCCAACGTTCCACAACTGTTGCAACACTTCACGTATTGAGAGTTTTGAAACTTCTGCCATTGCAATTATTTCCGAAGTTGAAAAAAAATGCGGATGAACTTGCGGAACTTCTTTCACCGTTCGCTCGACCATTTCCAAATAATATTCAAACGGAAGTTCGGGATTAACTCCGCCCTGCAATAAAATTGTTGTTACACCTTTCTCTGCTGACGTTTTGAAATTCTGAATCATTTCATCAACACTGTGCGTATACACTCCTTCTTCGCCGGGATGACGATAGAACGCGCAAAAGATACAATCAATGTTGCAGACGTTTGTGTAATTCGGGTTTGAATCAACAACAAACGTAACGTAGTTGTTTGGATTTTTACTGAAACGAATTTCGTTAGCCAACTCGCCAAGGTCAAGAAGTTCTGCGTGTTGCAATACTTCCAATCCTTCGTCGGAAGAAATGCGTTCGTTGTTTCTAATTTTTTTGTAAATGTCGTGGAGCATAATTTTTTGCCACAAATTACACAAATTACTACTTAGTTCTAATTCGCAAAATTCGTGGCTTACTTTCTTCTTTAAAATACTAACTTACCAACATTCTTTCTACTGCACCACTTTCTCTCGCTCTCGTTCCATCAAAAACTTAAACACTTGCATTGCGTTGCGTTCGCGTTCGCCGAGATGATAATTGAATCCTTGCAAGTATTCGACAATTTCTTGTTGCGAAAGACCGAGCGTTTTTCCGTGATACAGACCGATTGTTTCTAAATTGTCTTCGCCGTTTTCAATTGAGCGCTGCAAAATTTCTTTCAGCGTTTCTTTCTTTTCGTCGGAAAGATTTTTTTTCATCGCCCACACT
The DNA here is from genome assembly GCA_016873775.1 of Ignavibacteria bacterium. NCBI lineage: Bacteria > Pseudomonadati > Ignavibacteriota > Ignavibacteria > Ignavibacteria bacterium. Next base: position 1,294 of record VGWC01000122.1, read on the forward strand.
GCAAAAACGAACGGAAGTTTTTGCCATTCGTACCATTCCGTTGCCAAATCGAAAAGTAGTTCAAAACCGAAATACAAATGATGTTTCGCTTGCAACGCAGTATCGCCAATGAGCAGCACGGCATCGTATTGCGCATAATCATTCACGCCACTGTGCATACGTTCAAAACGCGCTTTCACTTTGTATTTTTTTTCGAGCAGCACTTTCAACAGTTGAACCGATGTTGCTGTTTCATCCGTAATGCCAATGCGTCTGCCGTTCAAATCTTCCCACACAAAATTAGAAAATAACATCACACTTTTTACTTGGTCGCGCGTTGCAATACATCCGTTGAGCAATTCAAAATCGTTTTCCTGTTCGAGATAATCCACAAGCGAAAAAAGTCCCGCATCAATTTGTTCGCGCTTCGCAAGTTCTCCCATTCGTCGCGGCGCAATTGGTAAAATTTTAAATTGCTGTTTCTCCATCACATTGTAAAACGGGGTTGCGTTGAGATATGGAATTTTTCCAATCACGTTCTCCGCATAAATGTTGATGGGATTGTAATAAATATCGCGCTCCACCGGAATTTTTCCCGCATCACGAATTATTTTTACAAGTTGATTCTTCGCAAGTTTCATCGGCGAAATTGCTCCGGCATCGTGCGCAATTCGTTCTTCACCAACCGTTCCATCCATATCGTCTGCGCCGAAATTGAGCGCAACGCTTGCAACTTCTTCCGTGAGCATCACCCAATACGCTTTGATATGCGGAATGTTATCGAGCATCAATCGCGAAATTGCAATCGTTTTCAAATCGTCAATCGCGGAAGTATATTGCGAACGCGGTTTGATATTGGTATCGCCGGGTTGAAACGCAAGCGGAATGAACGAAAGAAATCCGTTCGTTTCATCTTGCAACTCGCGCAGTTTCAGCAAATGCACAATGCGTTCTTCGAGCGTTTCGATATGTCCGTAAAGCAACGTGCAGTTTGTCGGAATTCCCATTTTGTGCGCAGTGCGATGAATATCCAACCACACTTTCGCGCCGATTTTTTGATTGAACAAAAGTCGTCGCACACGTTCCGAAAAAACTTCTGCGCCACCGCCGGGCATTGTTCGTAATCCTGCTTCAACAAGTTGTCGTAACACTTCTTCAATCGGCAAGTGAAATTTTTTATGAAAAAAATCTATTTCAACAGCAGTGAACGCTTTGATGTCAATGTTCGGAAAATGTTTTTTGATATCGCGCAAAATATTCAAGTAACGTTCCCATTCCCAATCTGCCGGCATTCCAGCGGTGATGTGAACTTCGTGCAACTCGTGCGACAATTTAGAAAGAATTTCTTCCGTCGTCATTTCATACGCGTCGGGTTTTCCTTTTTTCGTTGCGAAGTCGCAGAACTTGCAGGAGAGAACGCAAATGTTTGTCGGCTCGATTTTTCTGTTCAGCACGAAATACACAGCGTCGCCGCTTTTTTGCTGCTGGACGTAATGCGCCATTTTTCCCAGCGAAATAAAATCGTTGGTTGCATACATCGCAAGTCCATCTTCCAGCGTCAGTCGTTCGCCGTTTTGAACTTTCGTAAAAATTGTTTCGAGTTGTTTATCTCGGAAGGTGATGTTGGTGGTCATTTATTTTTCTTCGACTTTACAAATTCATCAATGATTGGAGAAAGTGTTTTTGTCATTTCTATCATTTCGATTCTCATTTTCTCGACCCAATTTTCCCAATCGTTAATGTCAAATTTCGGTGGCTCTTCAATTTTGATTGCAAGATACTCATTCTTGAATTTCTCATAACGAGATATAAACTTCTTTTTAACGTTACCTTTCAGTCTTTCCATAATAAACAGAATTAAATCATTTGTAAAAGAAATATGTGAAGGGGATTTCTGATCATTACTTTTTACAAACACTCCGATATCAACATTAAGATTTAAATCATAGGATAGTGAAAATCCAATTTCAAACTTTCCTATTTTCCAATTTACATTTCTATATATCCAATCCTTATTGCCATCGAGGTCTGCATCATCTATGACAAATTTTTGTTTTTTAAAATCTTCTCTAAAACCCAAAAAGAGCCAGTTTAAAATATCTTGTTTTTGTTTTTCAACGTTTTTGATTTGGTCAGTTAGTTTTTCGAGATTATTTTTAGCAAGCAAAAGTTTAGTGGCATTTGTTATAATTGGTTTTTTCATATTTGGATCTGGTTGATTTAAAAGTTTATAGCGAATTGTTTCAATATAATCGCCAACGAATTCCTTTGCTTTACTGTTTTCATTTTCTAAACCTTCTTTTATACCTTCATAAAGTAAATCTGCTAATTCTTTATAACTCAAAGGTTCTACTCGTTCTTTTCTTTCTTTGACACTTGTCGGCCAATCACCGTCCTTGTTTAAATAAATAAGACATCCATCG
>VGWC01000123.1 GCA_016873775.1 Ignavibacteria bacterium
TTGCAAAAATTCCAATGAATAATAATGCTACTTCTTTTATCGGGAGAAAATTAAAATCATTCTTTTCGTGAATCTCTTTTCTCGTTGTGAAATAAGAACCTACAGCCGCCGCAACCATCAGCAACTCGCGGACAAACATTGGTTTCTGAATAAACACAGAACCAAGAATGACAACAAGAAAAAGTATGTTATGCATTCCCGTTATTTCCGCTTCTTCTTCTATTGCCTCGATTTCATGCTCCATTCTGTCCGGTAATTTTTTGAATGATATATAATCAAAGACAAAAAATATAGAAAGAACCAAACCGATTGTCAGGAGCCATTCGAGATACACATTTTCCAACACCCAGAAAAATGGAATGCCTTTCAAATAACCGAGAAACAACGGCGGGTCGCCAATCGGAGTTAATGCGCCGCCAATATTGCTGACGATAAAAATAAAAAAGACAATGTGAAATCCGCTGATGCGATATTTGTTCGAGCGAATGTACGGACGAATGAGAAGCATTGATGCGCCGGTTGTTCCGATGAGATTGGAAACGACTGCGCCAATTCCGAGCAACACAACATTACGCATCGGAGTCGAACGTCCTTTGATGCGAATGTGAATTCCTCCTGCGACAACAAACAATGAACCGATAAGAACGATGAAACTTACATATTCAATTCCTGTATGAACAACACGCTCAACATCACCAAAAATAAAAAAGTAGTAGAAAAGTGTTATGCATCCCAAACCAATTGCAACGTGCGGATAAAATTTTTCCCACCAGTGTTTGTTGATAAACGGCATCAACGCAATCGCAAGCAGCAACAACACAAACGGCACAATCATCCACGGCGTTGGAGCGATTGTGTTTGCAATTTCTTCCTGAGTAAAAAGAAATGAAGTGGGAAAAATGGTAAGGAGTAAAAGGGAGAAAAGTTTTATAAACATCATTTATATGTAAAATATCTCACGCAAAGTCGTTAAATGAACCACAGACAAAATCAACAAAGAAATTACTCAGCGACTTTGTGTCTTTGCGTGAGCCATATTCGTCATCCCGTGAATTTTCTCCACTACAACTTTCGATGCGGTAGAAGAGAGTTTCATAAATGTTGACGGATAGATGCCGAGCCACACAATGAAAATAAGCGGAAGAGCGAGGACAAAAATTTCCCGCATTGATAAATCCACAAGCGATTTATTTTTTTCGTTCGTTATGTTCCCGAAAATAACGCGCTGATACATCCAGAGCAAATACACTGCGGCGAGAATGACACCCGTTGCGGAAAGAATTGCATACGCTTTGTTTGCAAGCAACGTGGATTTGAATGCGCCGAGCAAAATCAAAAACTCACCGACGAATCCGTTGAGTCCCGGAAGTCCCGCAGAAGAAAGTGTAACGAGCATAAACAGCGTCGCAAAAATCGGCATCACTTTTGCAATTCCGCCGAACTCGGAAATGAGCCGCGTGTGTCGTCTATCGTAAATCATTCCGACGAGCAAAAACAAACATCCCGTCGAAAGTCCGTGGTTAATCATCTGAATCGTTGCGCCTTGAATTCCTTCTTCGGTGCCGGAAAAAATTCCCAGCACGACAAATCCCAAATGGCTCACGGAAGAATACGCGACAAGTTTTTTCATATCGGGCTGCACCATTGAAACGAGCGCGCCGTAAATGATTCCGATAACTGCAAGCATTGATAAATACGGAGCAAACGTGATTGATGCCTGCGGAAACAGCGGAATGCAAAATCGCAACATTCCATACGTTCCCATTTTCAATAATACGCCGGCGAGAATGACGCTTCCCGCAGTTGGCGCTTGAACGTGCGCATCGGGAAGCCACGTGTGAAATGGGAACAACGGAACTTTAATTGCAAAACTCAATGCGAACGCAGCAAACAACCACAATTGAATTGTTGCGGGAATTGTCGGCGCGATTTTTAAAAGTTCTTCGTAATTCACGGTGAACACTCCGTTCGGCATTGTTGAAGAATAATATCCAAGCCACAAAATTGCAACGAGCATCAACAAACTTCCGAACATCGTAAAAAGAAAAAATTTAACTGCGGCATACACTCGCTGCTCGCCTCCCCAAATCCCGATAATAAAATACATCGGAATGAGCATCGCTTCCCAAAAAATGTAGAAGAGAAATAAATCAAGCGAACAAAATACGCCCAACATTCCAACTTCGAGAAACAAAAACATCGCAACAAATTGTTTGACATTTTTTGTAATCGAATTCCAAGATGAAAGAAGCGCGATGGGAGTGAGAAATGTTGTGAGTAAAATAAGAAGCAGTGAAATTCCATCAATGCCGAGATGCCAGCCGATATTGAGCGATGCAATCCAAGGAATGTTTTCAACGAATTGCATTTCTGTTTTTGTAACATCGAACTGGAAATATGCAAACAGCGACATTACAAACACGCCGATACTGATCGCAAGCGCTAATGTTTTTGCCGCGGCTTCTTGTTCTTTGTTCAAAAATAAAAGTAACACTCCGCCAACAAGCGGTGTGAGAATGAGATATGAGAGAAGGTGAAATTGCACGATTTGATTTTAGGTGTTAGGTGGAAGATTGTAATTATTTCATTGATAATTTTTCTTCTATAAATAACTTTTGCAACAATAAATCTGAAGTATGATATAACTCTACTTCATTCCGAACTGAAATTGCTGAAGCCAATTCTATTGCATCCAAAGTTCGAAAACAATGAATCTACGTCAGAACTTCCTTCTTCGATACAATATAATTTCACAAGCGAAGAAGTATCGAGAAATAATTTCATAAATAACTTCGTCGCTCTTCAATAACTGCTTCGCTCAAACTTCCTTTCATATCTTTCAATAATTCACGAGATTCAGCGAAAGAAAAATCTGAAAGTTGAAGTCGCTTTCTTTTTGGAGAATGTTTAATTTTTTCTACATCATCAAGAAAAGTTACAACAACTTTTACAGGTTTTAAAGTTTTGACCTCTTCTTCTATTTGAAGTTGTCCATTATAGTATGTTCCGTTTACTGCTATCATAATTTAAATTCGATTTATTTTACATCAACAAAATTCCAACGATGACGATTATTCCAACGACAAATGCGGCGGCGTAACTTTGCGCTACACCAACTTGTATTTTCCGAAGTTGTCCGCTGATGATTGCAATGAGCGATGCAGTTCCGTTCACAATGCCATCAACAATTTTTGTATCGAAAATTTTCCACAAAAAACTTTCCGAAAGTTTAAATGTAGAATTGACGAAAAAGAAATTGTAAATCTCATCAACATAATATTTGTTCCAGAGCAGTTTTCGAAATCCCTGTGAATTATTTTCGACAGGAAGTGTTTGCGCAACATATTTTTTTCTTGCAAAGAAAATACTTGTTACTGCGATTGCAACAGAAACAGCCATCAATATATATTCCATTGAATGTGAACCTTCGTGATGAAGCGGTAAACGAAATTGCGCT
>VGWC01000124.1 GCA_016873775.1 Ignavibacteria bacterium
TTTGTATGAGGAAAAGTCAGGAGACCTGCCAATGTTTTTTTCACAACACCTTCGAGGGAAGTTGGCGGAACAATGCATTTAGCAGGTTCATTTTCCCATCTTCTTTATTGAGGATGGGATTTTTTTTATGAAAGATTTTAGATTACAGATGAGAGATTACGGATTACTTGTTTTTATTGCTCTGTTTTTCTCTTCATTTCTCTTTTCCGAAGAAAGCGATTCGGCAAACACATATCGTTTTGATGACGTTGTCGTTATGGGAATACGCAGCGAAATATTACAAGAAAAACTTTCTTCGTCAGTATTTGTTATTTCATCTGCAAGGATTGAATCAAATGTTGGAATGTCTCTTTCGTCTGCTGTGAACGGAACGTCAGGAATGTTTTTGAAATCGTACGGAGGAATTGGTTCATTACAAACAATTTCGTTGCGTGGAATGTCTGCGGAGAACACGCTGATTCTCATTGATGGAATGCGATTCTCAAGTTTTCAAAACGGACTAAGAGATGTTGGAATTTTCTCATCATCAAATATCGAGCGAATAGAAATTTTAAAAGGTGGAAGTTCTGCAATATATGGAGCCGATGCTGTTGGCGGGGTTGTTAATATCATAACAAAAAGAACGAGTGACAATTTTCAAGGAATGGTTTCATCTTCACTTGGTTCGTACGGCTTTGCCTCGTATGGTGTGAATATGAGTACGAATATAAATTCCGAGTTTTCATTTCGAGCAAACGCGCGTAAAGAATCTGGGGAAGGCAATTACAAATTTTATTTTGATGATGGGGAAAAAAAAACAATTATGAGAAGAAACGGCGGAGATTATTCGCTATCGTTTTTTGATGGAAGAATAGATTTGGACGCAAAAGAAAATTTTTCTTCGTTTATTTCTATGAACATTGAACATGCACAACGTGGTGTTCCCAATAGTGTTTCAAGCACAACGGATTTAAGCAAAACGCGATTGAATGATAACAATGTTCGAACACATTTTGGCTTGGAGTGGAAACAGAACGAAACATTTTCCACACAATTTAATTCCTCGTTTCATTACGGAGAAGAAACGTACGATAATCCGTTTATTTCGGCACGCGATAATTATTTCAATCGTAATGGAATCATAGAACCGAGTTTAAAATTTTTCTTCTCACCATATTTTTCCGGAACTCTCGGAAGCGAACTTTCTCGAAGTTGGATTCAAAGCAACCGCGTGAAAAACATTGTGCGTGAACAGCAAAGCATTTTTCTTTCATTGGAAAATACGCTTTCTACATTTTCCAATGCGCCGATAGAAGCGATATTGTTTCCTTCGATTCGTTACGATAATTTTTCTGACGTTGGAAATGCTGTGAGTTCGAAAATCGGCATAAATATTGGCATTTCTCGACTTCCGGGTATTCGATTCCGTTCATCTTACGGTTCATCGTTTCACGTTCCGACTTTCAACGATTTATATTGGCTCGATGGCGGAAATCCGAATTTAAAACCGGAACATTCTACGAGTTTTGATTGCGGAATAATTTCTTCGTTCGATATTTTGGGAAATTGTTCACTGGAAGCAAATTATTTTGTCATCAACACCCGCGACAGAATTTTATGGAAACCGCAATCGAACGGAATCTGGTCGCCGAAGAATATCGGAAAAGTGTGCTCTGAAGGAATTGAATTGGAAGGAATGTGGGAAACATTAGAAGATAAATTTTCTCTAACGGTCAATTCAACAATCAACACGGTCAAAAAAATGAACCGTGATTTTCCGAACGATGCAACGTATGGAAAACAACTCGTGTATCTTCCGTTGCAAACGTTCAATGTCGCTGCGACAATATCTGAATATGCGATTACATTTTCCCTTCAGCATTCGTGGACAAGTTATCGCTACGTTACGGAAATGAATGACAGATTTCTTCCGCAGTACAACGTAACAAACGCATCGCTCTTGTATCAATTCGATGCAGGAACCGTGCAGCCGTTCTTCAAAATAGAAACAACAAATTTTTTTAACACCTCGTACAACGTGCTTCCATTATATCCGATGCCGCTCCGAGAATTTCATTTCACTTTAGGAATAAAAAAACTATGAACACATTTACAAAACGTATCCTCACTATTTTTCTTGCACTCTCATTTTTTTCTTGTAAAAAAGACCCGGTTTCACCGACAATAAAACCTCCGCTTGCAAACGCGAAAGGAGTGTACGTTCTCAATGAAGGATTGTTTGGCAGCGGAACTTCTTCGCTTTCGTTTTATGGCGTGAAAAAAGATTCTGTCTATAACGATGTGTTTTTTGCTGTGAACGGTCGTAATCTGGGAGACATTGGCAACGATATAAAAATTCGTGGAACGCGCGCATATATCGTTGTGAATAATTCCAATAAAATTGAAATTATCAATACCTCGAATCATCAAAGTGTTGGAACAATAAATATTGGTGCAGGAATGAGTCCGCGCGAAATTGTTTTCGTGAACGATTCGATTGCGCTTGTTACGAATTTGTACGATAGCTCTGTTGTTGAAGTGAATTTAAATCAGCAAACAATTTTGAAACGTATTGTTGTTGGAGCAAATCCTGAGGGTATAGCGATAACGAACGGTAAAGCATTTGTTGCAAATTCGGGATTGGGAAGCGGTTCGACACTTTCAATAATTAGTTTAAGTTCGATGAGCGTTTCCAATACAATAACTATTGGTGATAACCCCGTTTCCGTTTCTGTGGATAAAGATGGAGAAGTGTATGTCTTGTGTGCAGGATTGTACAACGACTTTGGAAATCCAAATGATGACACGCCGGCGAAAATAAAAATTGTGAATGCAAGCACCGAACAGATTGTAGATTCAATTTTGATTGGCGGACATTCCTTCTCTATGGCGATTGGAACAATACTCGAGCGCGGCTATGTTTGTGCAGATACTGCGATAATTTCTCTGAACACAAAATCGAATACAACGTTGGGAAATTTTGTGAACAAAAATTATTATGCTGTGAGCATTGATGAATCAAACGGCGACGTATATTGTGCCGATGCAAAAAATTTTACGACAAACGGAAGTTTCTCGATTTATAATTCTTCCGGAATACTGCGCAAAACTCATAATACCGGCGTTCTTCCCACTGCGTTTGCCTATATTCGATAGTTTTTAATTATAACAAAACTTCTTATTTTTTCGCCACAATTTTTTAGAAAGAACTTTATGGAAACCACACATCAAAAAACTTCACAATCACTTTTATTCGCAGGCGGTTTAATTCTTCTTGCCGCATTTTCACGAATACTTCCTCATCCGCCGAATTTTACGCCGGTTTCTGCTATTGCGTTGTTTGGCGGCGTATATTTAGAAAAACGATGGTCGATTCTTGTGCCGTTCGTTACAA
>VGWC01000125.1 GCA_016873775.1 Ignavibacteria bacterium
TCAATCCATTTGTCCAACGTTTAGAAAAACGGTCTGTTCCCCGGTGGATTTCGTCTCTTCTTTTATTAGCCGTTGTTGTTGGTTTCCTACTACTGTCTCTTGGAAAAATTATTCCGATTGCATTGGCACAGATTACAGAACTTATTCACAACTCTTCAGGACTTTCTGAAAGCATCAGAGCATTTGTAACATCGAATACAATCTTCGCATTGTTACGCAATATCAACGTACCGGTTGATGAATTGCAGGAAAAAATACAAAGTGCCATTTCCTCGAGCGCGGGAGAGTATTTTACTTCATTACTTGCGGGAACGAAAAATTTATTCTCAATGGTCGCCGCAATGTTTTCCCACATTCTTAATATTATTTTGGTACCATTTCTGACTTTTTATCTATTAAAAGATTTTCCTCGCATACAAGAATATGTGCAATCGTGGATACCTGAATCAAAGAAAGAAACCAGTATCACTCTCGTAAATAAAATCAATGTATTACTGAGCGAATATGTTCGCGGCGCGCTGACCGTTGCGTTTATACTTGGGACATTAATAGGAATTTCTTACTCAATATTCGGAATTCCTTATGCAATTGTAATCGGAATGATGATGATACCACTATATTTCGTTCCATTTTTTGGATACTTTTCCATAACAGCATTTTCTATTATTGCGGTACTGTTAAGCGGAGAACCAACACTGTTTTTATTTCTTGTTGTGTTTATAACAATGGGCATCATTATTCTTTCTGATATGGTTGTTTTATCTCCAAAGTTTATCGGAGAAAAGGTTGGAATTCATCCTGTCTTGCTTGTATTCTCTTTGTTTGTCTTCAGTATTCTATTCGGATTTATCGGGCTTGTGCTTGCTCTTCCTGTAACAGCAATAATCCTTTTGTTGGTTGAAGAGTGGAGAAACTATTTGAAGAAAGCTGAGTCGTTCTAAAGATAGGCGTGTCGTTTATTTTTCTTTATGAATACAGAACGTGGAATACTATACCTTGTTTCAACACCCATCGGAAACTACGAAGATATTACACTTCGCGCGTTAAATGTTTTGAAAGATGTTGACCTTGTTGTTTGTGAAGAACGCAAGGAAGGAAATCGTTTACTCTCGCATTACAAGATTGAACAACAGTTAGTGCAACTCAATGAACATAATGAATCTGCTGTTTCATCTATCATCCTTGATGAATTACACAAGGGCAAGAATGTTGCGCTCATTTCCGATTGTGGAACGCCGCTATTTTCCGACCCGGGAACTATTCTTGTTAAGAAAGCGATCCAATCGAAAATAAAAATTACCGCGATTCCCGGTTCATCATCGTTGCTTCCCGCGCTCATCACGTCCGGTTTTGATATGAAACAATTTTTGTTCTACGGATTTCTTTCACCGAAGCGGGAAAACAGAATTATAGAATTACAAAAACTTCGAAACGAAAAACGAACATTTGTATTGATGGATACTCCGTACCGTTTGTTGCAAGTATTGCGCGATATTGCAGAAGTAATCGGTTCTTCACGAAGATTATCCGTTGCGTTCAATTTAACGATGAACAATGAAGAAATATTTCGTGGAACGGCAATCGAATTGCAAACTTTTTTTTCGAAAGAACATACAAAGGGAGAATTTGTCATCATCGTTGAAAATATAAAGTAATACTGTTCTCTCTATCACTCAATCGTTTTTTCTCAATTCATTTTTTTAAAAATTGTTTGTAGGAACAATGCACTCACCAACTTTTGTAAAACTACAATTGAAAGAATCTTTTATCCACGATCTCGGTTGCTATGCAGTTGAAAATATTCCGCAAGGGGCATTTGTAATCGAGTACACTGGTGAATTAATATCAGCGGAAGAAGCATTAAAACGCGAAGCGGACAAGACACGAAACGGAATTTATACATTTTGGATTAGTGAAGAATTTGCAATTGATGGTTACGAACAAGGAAACTATTCGCGATATTTTAATCACTCGTGTTTGCCCAATTGCGAGTATGAAATCAAAGAAAAGACAATTCTGTTCTACGCTTCTCGCGACATTTTGCAAGGAGAAGAACTCACGATTGATTATGCGTTCGATGCAGAAGGAGAAAAAGTACAATGCTGTTGCGGGAAAGAAAATTGCAGAGGCGTGATAAATGCGTTAGAAACTTAAGCCGATAGTACATTTACCAATGGAAACACAGAACAAATCAAAACCCGATTGGAAACAAATTGCAAAATTGCTTCTCATTTCACGATTCATTGATGAAATGGAAGAGCAGGAACTTGTTCCGCAGAAAAAAGTAACTTATCAGTTTTCCGCAAAAGGGCACGAACTTGCGCAGATTTTACTTTCATCATTCATCACACACAAACACGATGGAGCGAGCGTGTATTATCGTTCCCGTCCGTTTGTTCTTGCACAAGGATTGACGATTGAAGAAGCGTTTGCAAGTTCAATGGCGAAATCGAAAAGTATCAGCGGCGGAAGAGATATCGGCGTTGTGTTCAATATGCGTTCGCGCGGAAAAGCAACGATTCTTCCAACGTCCGGTGATGTTGGTTCGCAATACACGCCGGCAGTTGGTTGGGCGCAAGCAATTCAGTATTATCAAAAAGTTTTCAAAGAAAAAGAATGGAGTAATGCGATTGCAGTTGCTTGCGGCGGTGATGGTTCTGTTGCAAGTAATGGATTTTGGTCTGCGCTCAACATTGCAACAACGTTGAAACTTCCGATTTTATTTTGCATTGAAGATAATGGTTACGGAATTTCAACTCCGGGTGTTTTGCAAACTCCATACGGAAATATTTCTGCGAACTTAAAATCATTTGGAAATCTTTTTGTTCTCGATGGTGATGGAAGCGAACCGAAAGAAGTATCAGAAAAAATTTCAAGAGCAGTAGAATATGTTCGCAGCGGAAATGGCGCGTGTTTGCTTCATCTTCGTGTGCCGAGAATTATGGGACATTCATTCGTTGATACACAATCGTATAAATCGGACAAGCAACGAAAAGATGAACTTGCCCGTGACCCGATTTTACATTTGAAAAAATTTATTGTTCCAAAAATTCTTTCCGAAAATGATTGGAAGAAATTAGAAGCAGTCACTCTAAAAGAAGTGAATGATGCAAAAGAAAATGCATTAGCACAAAGCGAACCGGAAATAAATTCGGCGAGAAGTTTTGTATTCTTTGAAAAGAGTTACGAGTTACAAGTTACGAGTAACGAATTAGAAAAGAAACAACCTGCAATTCGCAACTCGCAACTCGAAACTACTTCAGTTCGTTTAACGATGATAGAAGCAATTCGCAGAACGCTCGAAAGCGAAATGCAATTCAATAATAAAATACTCCTGTTCGGTGAAGATGTTGCAGTGAA
>VGWC01000126.1 GCA_016873775.1 Ignavibacteria bacterium
ATGAACACGCAAAGCTTCGGGATTGAACCCAAAGAATCATTGATGATTCTTTGGCGGGTTTTTTATAGCGGAAGATTCCAATCGTTTAATGATCCTGTATGGAAGTATTTCGATTGGACTGCTTATCGCTTCAGGAACACTTGCGTTTCTTACTCCAAAAATAAAAAAGACGATTGGAAATGTCAGATAAATACCGTTTGAACGCTATCGGAAAAACTAACATATTGAAACCTCTGAAAAAGCATCGAGAACCGTCACGCTGAGCGCAACGAAGTTTAGACTTTTTCAGATGTTTCATATCATTCATTTTTTTTCGCATACGCAATTTGCTATTTTTTACTCCGAAAAAAAATGAAGATCCCATGCAAGAGCCGAAAGACATATTACAGAAAGTGAAAGGCAATGCTCTTTTTGCAGGTGTGGATGTAGATTCTCTCTCCGAATTGATATTGGACGGAATTTCTGAACGAAACGTCTGTTCCGGCGAATTGATCTTTGAAGAAGATACTTCGGAAGGTGTTTTATACCTTCTTATCAGAGGAAGAGTGCAAATAGATAAACACACGAAAGAGGGAGAAGAATTATCGCTTGCATTATTACATTCTGGCGATTTCTTTGGTGAATTGGAAATGCTCGATGGACATCCACGTTCTGCGCGTGCTGTTGCTCTCGATGATTCAATTCTTGTTGGCATCACGAAATCCGCGCTCGAAATAATGATTGCAAACAGCCACGCCATTACGCTCAATTTGTTGCGCACATTGAGTCTTCGGCTACGCACCATAGATATTGCATTTGTGCGGGAACATGAACGCACGACCGTAGAACTTCGCAGACAAGTCGAGCAACTTAAACACCTCAGCGAAGCCGCAAAAATTCTCAACTCCACACTCGACCTCGACCAGTTGCTTACGCTGAATCTTGAATCTGCGCTTCGCCTTATCAATGCAGATAGAGGAACGTTGTATCTTATAGACGACGTAAAAAAGGAATTGTGGTCAAAAGTACTCAAAGCGTCTGATGTTGTTGAAATTCGACTTCCATTGGGACAAGGAATTGCAGGACATATTGCATTGACTGGAGAAATTTACAATAACGCCGATGTATATAACGATATTAAATTTGATGCGCTCATTGATAAGAAAACCGGATACCGTACGAAAAGTATGTTATGTGTTCCTGTGAAAGATAAGTACGGAAAGATTGTTGCTGTCTTTCAACTGTTAAATAAAATAGGCGGCAATTTTACGAAACACGATGAACAGTTTATTCATGCATTATGCACTCATATCGCAATAGCAATTACCAATGCGCAAGTTGCACAGCAAATGGTGAACAGCGAACGACTCGCTGCTGTCGGAAAAATGGCGGCAACAATTGTTCACGATATAAAAAATCCAATGACAACGTTGCGACTCAATGCCGAAATGCTCAAGCGAAATATCGGGAATGAAGAACTGGCAAAACAAGCCGAACAAATGATTGCGCAAGTTGATAGATTTGTCAGTATGGCGCAGGAAATTTTAGAGTTTTCACGCGGCATCACACAACTCAACATCCAAGAAACCTATTTCGAAGATTTGTTGAATGGACTCATTCAGTTTATCAAACGAGGTTTTGAAAAGAAAGGCATTAGCATTTTAGAAAAAATTCTGTACAAAGGAAAACTCAACATTGATGAGGATAAAATGCTTCGCGTCTTCCATAATATCGCCAGCAATGCCGCAGACGCAATGCAAAAAGGAGGAATACTTACGATCTATGCAATTCAAAAGGATTCCCACGTTTTGATTGAATTTTCCGACACAGGTATTGGAATGCCGCCGGAAGTAAAAGAAAAAATGTTCGAACCGTTTGTTACGTTCGGTAAAAAAGTGGGAACGGGACTTGGAATGGCAATCGCGAAAAAAATTATTGAAGATCACAAAGGGAAAATTGAAGTAGATTCCACGCTCGGCAAAGGAACGACGATTAGAATTTTTCTTCCGCTGTAGTTCGTTATCAGTTATCCGTGATTAGTTAATCATCATCTCAATTACCGAATAACTGATAACTAATAACAAATAACGATTCTCGAACACCAATGAATATTCTCGTTCTTCGTCTCAGTTCTCTTGGCGATGTCATTCTCACTTCTCCGGTGTATCGGCTTCTTCGTAAAAAATTTCCTTCTGCGCGGATTGACGTTCTTGTAAAAAAAGAATTTGCTGACGTTCTTCGCTATAATCCGAACATCAATACTATTATTGAATTTGGTTCTCCCCGTGAACTTTCACTTCGCATTATTCGCAACGCATTGAAACTTCGTAACTATGATGTTGTGATTGATTTGCATAATAGTTTGCGTACAAGATTACTCCGTTTCGGAGTCGCGCAACAAACATTCGTGATTGACAAAGATGTCTGGAAACGGTTCTTATTAGTGAAATTCAAAGCCAATTTATTTGAAAAGAAAATTTCCATTCCAGAAAAATACATTCGAACACTTTTGCCGCTTGGAATTAAAAACGATGATGAAGGTTCAGAAATTTATTTTCCAAATGAAGTAAAGCAAACTCTTAACAGTGTCATTCTGAGTGAAGCGAAGAATCTTTCTATTGATGAAAACAAGATCCTTCGTTTCACTCAGGAGGACAAACCAAAAAAAAATCTCATCGCGCTTTGTCCCACGGCTCGACACAAAACAAAAATGTGGTTGAAAGAAAATTTTATCCAACTTGCGAATGTATTGATTGAACAACACAATGCATTTATTGTAATTCTCGCTGCGCCAAATGAAATTGATTATTGTGAGTCAATCAAATCAGAAATCAGTAATCAAAAATCTGTAATCAATCTCGCCGGCAAAATTTCTCTTCTCGAAACTGCGGCATTAATGGATTTGTGTAATGTTGTTGTTACGAACGATTCTGCAAATCTTCATATTGCATCAGCGAGAAAGAAAAATGTCGTTGCAATCTTTGGTTCGTCGGTGGAAGAGTTTGGATTTTTTCCGTATCGAACAAACGCAAAAGCGTTGCAAGTTAAAAATCTCGAATGTCGTCCGTGTTCGCATATCGGTTTGGAACATTGCCCGAAGGCACATTTTCGTTGTATGAAAGAAATTTCTGTTGAAATGGTTGTGAATGTTGTGAAGGAAATGTTGGAATGACAAGAATGATGAAAATTTTCTACAACATATTTATCATTCCATTACTCTGGTTTGCGTTTC
>VGWC01000127.1 GCA_016873775.1 Ignavibacteria bacterium
ACTTCACCACAGCGCGCATTTAGTGGACGGAAATTGGTGGGCTCATACGTATCCGCGTGATTGGACAAAACCGGGAGGACCAATTCCTTTCACGCAAGATTTTGGAGAAATTGTTATTGCAAAAGTATTTTCCTCCGAAATTTTTCAAGCGAGAATTTATGGAAGTATTTCGTATGCAACATTCGTTCGCACTGATTCTCGTCCTCTCAAACGATTTTCCTTTCTTGACGGATTTGAAATTCACTCAAACAAAATTGTAAAAAATGTTTTTGAAAAAGAAACCAATCTCTTCTTCGCTTTCCATAATTCCTTCATCGGAATTCCGAAATACGCTGGCTCAAACCAAACGAAGTTCGGAATAAAATTTGGAGATTGGGAACGCTCGGGAATTAATGTTTACATCGCACTCAATTTTGGAAAAAGTTTCTTCGGTGAGTATTTTGATGAAACGTTGAATACGTATGGAATGGGATTTAATGTGGATTTTCCTTAAAGTATGAAGGATGAAGGATGAACGCAACACAAAAATTCAACTTTTTCTTCCTTCATCCTTCATACTTCTTCCTTCACGTTTATTCCCAACTCTTTCGCATTCCCTCGCAACGCATCAATCACCAATTGAATATGTTCATCGAGAGAAACACCAACTTCTTCCGCGCCTTTGTAGATATCATCACGATTCACTTGTCGCGCAAACGCTTTGTCTTTCATTTTCTTTTTCACGGAAGAAACTTCTAAATCATCAATTCTATTCGGACGAACCAACGCGCACGCAACGACAAATCCGCTTAACTCATCACACGCATATAATGCTTTCGCAAGCAAACTTTCCCTCGTTACATTTGTGTACGGCGCATGTCCCAAAATCGCAGTTCGTATTTCTTCCGAAACTCCTTTCTCTTTCAAGATTTCCGAACCTTTCCAGGGATGTCCTTCTTGCGTCGGAAACATTTCGTAATCAAAGTCGTGCAACAAACCGGTAATGCCGAACTTTTCTTCGTCATCATCAACTTTTTTCGCAAACGCTCGCATTGATGTTTCAACGGCGTACGCATGTTTCCGCAAACTATCGGTTTTTGTGTATTCGTGTAAAAGTTCTAATGCTTCGGTTCGTGTCATAAATATTTTTTTCCTATTAAATGTTTATTGAATAATCAATTATATTCTGTCCAAAATTCTGAACAATGGTTATTACAATTTCCGCAATAATTTTCATCGTCATCATTCTTATCGTTGCATATTTCGGTTTACGTTATGTAATGAATCAAGGAACAAAATCGTTGAGCGAAGTTGACTCAGAAAAATGTTCTCTCTGCAGAAAACAATTTCCAAAAAAAGAATTACTCGTCCGCGAAGTGTACGATGTAAAAGTATATTTCTTCTGCAAAAATTGTACTGAGAATTTATATAAAGAAAGCGTAACGAAATATTCTAAAACCTAACACCTCAACACCTAACACCTAAAGAGAAATAAATCTTCCGCGATATGAAATCTCTGCTTCTTTTTGTTCAACTCTCTCCTCTTCTTGTTGATGAAGCAAAACCGATGAACCGACAACAAGACTTCGCTTTCCGAACTTTTTATTAATAGTATCAATTGCTTCGCCGAGATGTTGTCCTTTCAGTTCTTGTTTTGAAGAAAATAAATTTTTTGTTACTGAAAGTGTTTCTACAAAATCCGAAAGCACAACTCCCGAAGCGCGATACGTTGTTTTTGGTTTGAAGATTTTTTTCAACAACGGTTCGATGTGAATTGCAAACATCATCGTATCATCGCTATAATCTTCCAACGCAATCGTTTCACTTGCATAACGATACTCCTCTTGCTTCCGAATAAAAATAGAAAGATGTTTTGCCGAAAGATGATGAGAACGCAAACGCATCGCAACTTCTTGTAAATGCAACATCAATTCTGCTAACAGAAAGTCGAAATCTTTCGTGATTTGTCGAAATGTTCTGCTGCGTGAAATTGATTTCGGTTTGTTCTTCTGTGTTTCAAGAGAAATTGCTTGTCCGCCGCGTAACTCCAGTTGCAAACGAACGCCATTGATTCCCAGTATTTTTTTTATGTGAGAAGTTTGTTCTGCAATAAATTCATGAAGCGTTGTAATTCCATTGCCAAGTAAACGTTGCGTATTGTGATAACCGATTCCCGCAACGTCATCGAGTTTGCATTGAGAAAGAAAATCATTTCTGTTTTCTTCTGTTACGACAGTAATTCCTTTTGGCTTATGGAAATCTGATGCAAGTTTCGCTAATGTTTTATTGAACGAAACGCCAATCGAAACAGGAAGATGTAGTTCATTCCAAATTTTCTTTTGAATGTTTCGAGCGATTTCTTCATACGAACACTTAAAATATTCTTGCACCGAAGTCAAATCAAAAAATGCTTCATCAATAGAATACTCTTCAACATCGGGAGTGAATGTTCGAAGCATTTCCATCATTTGCAGAGAATGTTTTACGTAGCGAGGAAAATTTGCCGACTCGAATGTAATTCCCGGACAAAGTGTTTCTGCTTCCCACGTTGGCGTTCCGACTTTCACTTTAAACTTTCGCGCTTCGTACGATGAAGACAAAACAATTCCGCCAACGTGAGAAACTACAGCAAACGGTTTCCCGAGTTTTTCCGGTGCATAAATTGTTTCTACTGATGCATAAAAACAATCAGCATCGAGATGACAAATTCCGTGTGTAAGATTTTCCATAGTGTTTTTCTCACGCGAAGTCGCAAAGTCGCTAACATTTTTTCTCTGTTTTTTTTGTTAGACAAATTCGGTAGAGAAAAATAAGCGAATTTATTTTGAAGATAAAAAAAAGCGATTTCATTTTATTGAAATCGCTTTTATTCAAGTGAATTAAAAACTTGTTGTATTGTTATTCAATCAGCGTAACATCAGCGTGAAAAAATATTTAAAATAAAAAAGGGACGCAACCTGAATTACGTCCAAAGTTGAGGTACTGACATACCCATAAGCAAAGACATAAGTGGCCACGTCCATCTCTGGACGAGTCACGCTTGTTCTTCTGTTCTTGAAAAGTGCTAGTTTTCTAATGTGAACGCAGCGAAAAACTACGTTGTAAATTATTTAGTTAGTTGGTTTGTTCGTTTGTTT
>VGWC01000128.1 GCA_016873775.1 Ignavibacteria bacterium
TCCGGCAAGATTCATATTAAATTTCGAGACATCGCCTTGACTCATATAATTCAAGAAATCCTGACCTTCTACATAGAGTTGTTTATACTCGTAGGTTGGGATTTTGAACTGTTTGAACACAGACGCATCTTGAGCAACTAACTTGGAACTACCAAAAAGGATTCCAAGAGCAAGTAAAAAATTGACTAGTTTGTTCATAAATATTTACTCCAAAAAATGTGAATAAAATAATGTAATAGTTATAAATAATTACAAATTCTTTTAAAATTTGTTGGGCAAAATATAATGAAATTCTCTCCACAGTCAAGAGTACGCGTAGTGAATGTAATTCTTTTAATACTGTATTTATTGAGGTTTCTTGTGCTTAAAAAAATTCATAAAAAAAACAATGCGGAAAAATTTTCGCTATTGATTTCTTTTCTTCTCCGAAAAAAGTATATTCAACGTAACTTTTAATAAAAATGCTCAACTACATTTGGATTTCACTTCTTGCAATCGGAATTATCGTTGCTGTTTCCAAAGATGTTTCCGATTTGTCGTCGGATAAATTTCGGAATGGAAAAGAATTGTTGTGCGAACTTAAGTTCGAGCAACAAAAATATTCTCTTGCAATTTCTAAAGAGCAATTCAATCACTTCTACAATGCAAGCGAAACGAAAGACGTTCAAGCAAAAACCGAAATAACGTTTCTCGATTCGACAAGCGGAACAATTTCGATTTTGTTGAATGAAACTTCTCCAGCAATCTGGAAACAACTTTCCAAAGCGCAGAAAAAAGAAAATGTAATTGTCGGGAAAATCAAGATGGACGCCACATTAAAAGTGGTGTCCATCTCAAACGCGACAATTATTTTCGACGAAGTAAAATTCACAACGCTCAATAACGTAACGAATGATGGAATTTTTTCTTCTGCAAAAACTGCTGTAACGCTTGCAATCGGTTTAATCGGCATAATGGCACTATGGCTTGGTATAATGAAAATCGCAGAAGAAAGCGGTTTGATTTCGAAAATTGCTTTGCTTCTAAAACCGATAATGACAAGAATTTTTCCCGACGTTCCCGCAGAGCATCCCGCGATGGGAGCAATGATAATGAATATCTCTGCAAATATGTTAGGACTTTCCAACGCTGCAACGCCATTCGGTTTGAAAGCGATGGAGCATTTGAATTCACTCAATAAAAAAGTTGGAACTGCAACCGATGCGATGTGTACATTTCTCGTTATCAATACGAGTAACGTTCAACTTATTCCTGCAACGGTGATTGCAATTCGCGCTTCACTTGGTTCACACAATCCGACAGAAATTCTTGGCGCTGCAATTGTTGCGACAACAGTAAATACGATAGTAGGAGTGATTGTTGTTAAACTTTTAGCAAGATTGAAAAAATATAAAGCAGAGAGCGTAGAGCAGAGAGCGTAGAGCAGAGAGTTGATTTTGAGTTTTATTTTGTTTGAATAACTTATGTTTAGGTTTGAAGGATTAGAAATTTGGAAGCGAGCAATAGCCGTTTCCGATAGAGTTTTTGATGTTGCTGATAAAATTGAAAGTGAACATCATTATCGTTTTGCAGATCAATTACGAGGAGCGTGTTTATCTATTTCGAATAATATTGCTGAAGGTTCGGGAAGCAAATCGAAAATAGAATTCAAACAGTTTTTGAATTATTCTCATCGCTCCATTTTTGAAACGGCAAATATGATAATCATTGCACACCGAAGGAAATATATTTCAGAAAAAGAAAAAGACGAGATTCAAAACGAACTTGAACAAATCAGTAAAATGATTATTGGGTTTTCTTCAACACTTTAACAAACTACTCTACGCTCTCTGCTCTACGCTCTCTGCTCTATGCTCTACGCTGTCGAAATAATTTCTTTACTTGCAATTCCGTTGCTGATATTTTTTATTGTTGCTTACGGTGCAATGAAAAAAGTAAAAGTGTACGAACTGTTTGTCGAAGGAGCGAAAGAAGGATTCAACGTTGGCGTGAGAATTATTCCGTATCTCGTTGCAATGCTTGTTGCGATTGGCGTGTTTCGTGCAAGTGGTGCAATGGATTTTCTCGCAACATTACTTTCTCCCATCACAAAACTTATCGGAATGCCGGCAGAAGCATTACCCGTTGCGATTATGCGACCGCTTTCGGGAAGTGGAACGCTCGGCTTGATTTCCGAAGTAATGAAAACGCACGGACCCGATTCGCTGATTGGAAGAATGGTTTCCGTAATTATGGGAAGCGGCGAAACAACGTTTTATGTTCTCGCTGTGTATTTCGGGAGCGTGAGTATTTCCAAAACGCGACACGCTGTTCCCGCAGGAATTATTGCGGACATCGTTGGAATTTTGATGAGCGTGTGGATTGTGAACTGGATGTTTGGATAAAGTAGTTGAGTCTGTGAGTAGTTTAGTATGTTAGACAAAATTCTTTTCGTTATTTCAAGTAGTAATAATCTAAAATCTTCATTCTAAAATCTAAAATCAAACTATGCTTTCCAAAATTTTCTCCGCCGCAACGTACGGTATCAATGCATATTTCGTTGAAGTGGAAACGCATATTCAACCGAATACAACGCCGAACTTTTTACTCGTCGGTTTGCCGGATAATGCGGTGAAAGAAAGCCGCGAGCGTGTTTCATCGGCGATTCGCAATTCCGGTTTGCATTATCCCGGATTGAAAATTACCGTCAATCTCGCGCCGGCAGATGTGAAGAAAGAAGGTTCATCGTACGATTTACCGATTGCAATTGGAATTCTTGCTGCGAATGCAAACGTGTCGGAAGAAAAATTGAGCGACTATATTATTCTCGGAGAACTCGCGCTTGATGGTTCGCTTCGTCCCATTCACGGCGTTCTTCCAATTGCACTCGAAGTGAAACACAACAACAAACGCGGAATAATTCTTCCAAAAGAAAATGCAAACGAAGCCGCGATGGTGCAAGGCATAGAGGTGTTCGGCGTTTCGAGTTTGAATGAAGCGCTCGAATTTCTGAACGGAAGTTCTTCGATGCAACCGACAACCGTAAACATAAAAGATGTTTTTGAAAAC
>VGWC01000129.1 GCA_016873775.1 Ignavibacteria bacterium
AAAAAATTATGCAATACAAAATAAAAGAACCAACACAAGAATATCTTGCAGACAAAATAGATATTGGTGTAAAAGTCGCAATCGCCGACGAACTGGAACGCAGACGAAAACTTGGCTTGCCGATTGTATTTGGCAAAGACGGAAAAATAATTACGATGATTGATGGAAAAATTGTGAAAGAACGAGAATACGCTGAAGTAAAAAAATATGCCCATAACAATTTACAACACACTCACCCGAACAAAAGAAGAATTTAAACCACTCGCAGAAAATTTTGTGCGAATGTATGTTTGCGGTCCAACGGTGTACGGACATTCGCATATTGGTCACGGAAAAAGTTACGTGTCGTTCGATGTGATTGTTCGCTATTTGCGTTACGTCGGTTACAAAGTTTTGTACGTTCAGAACATTACCGACGTTGGGCATTTGCTCGGCGAAACAAACGAAGGCGAAGACCGAATGTTGAAACAAAGCCGCGCCGAACACAAACATCCGATGGAAGTTGCAGAATTTTACACGCGCAGTTATTTTGAAGATATGGATGCGCTCAATGTGTTGCGTCCCGATATTTCTCCGCGAGCAACTGGACATATTATCGAACAAATCGAACTCGCGCAAACGCTGATTGAAAAAGGATTTGCGTACGAATCAAACGGCTCGGTGTATTTTGATGTTTCAAAATTCAAAGACTACGGAAAACTTTCCAATCGAACTATTGAAGAATCGGAAACCGGAACGCGCGTTGAAACGAGAAGCGAAAAAAAACATCCGAACGATTTTGCTTTGTGGAAACGCGCCGAACCTGAACACATTATGCAGTGGAGTTCGCCGTGGGGAAAAGGGTTTCCCGGTTGGCATGTGGAATGTTCTGCAATGTCAATGAAATATCTCGGCGAAACGTTCGATATTCACGGCGGAGGAATGGATAATCAATTTCCGCATCACGAATGTGAAATTGCGCAAAGTGAATGTGCAAACCAAAAACCGTTTGTAAAATATTTTCTCCACAACAATCTCGTAACGGTGAACGGACAAAAGATGAGTAAGTCGCTCGGCAATTTTACCACGCTGAAAGATTTATTCAAAAAGTTTGAGCCGAATGTTGTCCGATTTTTTATTTTGCAAAGTCATTATCGCAGTACGCTGGATTTTTCGGAAGAAGCTATTGCGAGTTCTGCAAAGGGTTATGAGAAACTTATGAATACGGTGAAAAGCGTGAGGGAGCGAGGAGCAAGGAGCGTAGAGCAAAGAGCAGAGAGCGTAGAGCAAAGAGCAGAGAGCGTAGAGCAGAGAGTAATTATAAATGACAGTTTTGTTTTGAAATACAAAATACAATTTCTGAATTCAATGAATGATGATTTCAATACGCCGCAAGTAATAGCAATGTTGTTTGATTTCAGCAGAGAAGTGAATTCGTTACTCGTTGGCGGAAATGTTTCCAGTGAACAATTGTTGCAAATTGATTCGTTCTTTTCCGAAATTGGCGGCGATGTGTTGGGAATTATTCCAAAAGAAATCGAAACAAAAACTTTGAGTAATGTTTCGGAAAACGATTTGATGAAACTCGTGATAGACATTCGCAAGGAAATTCGCTCAGAAAAACTCTGGAAACTTTCCGACAAAATCCGCGATGGATTGAACGAACTCAGCATAACGCTCGAAGACACGAAAGACGGAACGGCGTGGAAGCGAAAGTAAAAATAAACTTCTCAGATTTTCCTTTGATTTTTATGCAATCGAAAAGTATATTGTGCGCAACTTTTTTGCGAAATGCAACGATTTTTTTTTCCTCTTTTTTTCCAATATGTGAGCGATGAATGTTTTGAATAAGTTCATTCTCGCATCACTTCACATTTCACCCAAGCCACTCGTATGGCTCGTTGCGAGGCGTTACATTGCGGGGAAAACATTGAATGATGTTACGCGCGTCGTCCGTGAACTCAATCAACAAAACGCAATGGCGACGATTGATGTACTAGGCGAAGATATTACACACGCAAACGAAGCTATTGATTTCCGAAAGCAGTGTATTGAAGTTTTGAACACTATTCACACAACACACATTGATGCAAATCTTTCCCTGAAACCTACGCAACTGGGTTTAAAACTTGATAAGCACCTTTGCGAAGAAAATCTTCGCGAAATACTTTCCGTTGCGTCATCGTTCGGATATTTCACGCGACTTGATATGGAAGACCATACGTGCACCGATGATACGCTTGCTGTGTTTCGTTCAGTACGAAAAGATTTTCCTGGTGTCGGCGTTGTGATTCAAGCATATATGCGGCGAAGCGAGAACGATATTCACCAACTCATTTCAGAAAAAGCGAACATCCGTTTATGCAAAGGAATTTACAGAGAACCGCCGAATGTAACGTTTCAAGATAGAAAAGAAGTACAGGACAATTACATCAAACTTTTAGAAATGCTTCTTTCGACAAAAACGTATGTCGGCATTGCAACACACGATTACGTTTTGATAGATGCGGCACATTCGTTGATTAAGAAATATACTTTGCAAAAGAACGAATACGAATTTCAAATGCTGCTTGGCGTTCGCGAAGATTTACGTAATAAGATTTTAGAAAAACAAGAACGAATACGCATTTATGTTCCGTACGGAGAACATTGGTATCATTACTCAACGCGGCGATTCAAAGAAAACCCAGAAATAGCGGGATACGTTTTTAAGGCGATGTTCTCGAGTAACAATAAATAATTTTTTTAGAATTGTCATTGCGAACAAAGTGAAGCAATCCCCTAAAAGATTGCCACGTCGTTTCACTCCTCACAATGACGAGATAGTAACATCAATTCATATAACAAAAAATAATTATGGCTGAACAAAATAAATCAACAACGTTTCAACCGTTCGTTCCTGCAAATCAATTAATGCCGGAATTTACAATGAAATCAATCCTGATGGGAGCATTCTTCGGAATTCTCTTTGGCGCCGCAACAGTGTATCTTGCTTTGAAAGCGGGACTCACTGTTTCCGCTTCGATTCCAATTGCAGTTCTTGCAATTTCCATCGGAAGAAAA
>VGWC01000130.1 GCA_016873775.1 Ignavibacteria bacterium
CGTGCGAACTGATTTATTCAAGAAAGCGTTTCCTGAGAGATTTTTTTCTGTCGGCGTTGCTGAACAGGATATGATGGGAGTTGCCGCAGGATTTTGTCTTGCGGGAAAAATTCCTTTCGCATCGGCGTACGGCGAGTTTGCAACGGGAAGACCTTTCGATCAAATCCGACAAAGCATTGCCTACAGCGAAATGCCGGTGAAAATTTGCGCATCGCATTGCGGCATTACGGTCGGTCCCGATGGCGCAACGCATCAATCGCTCGAAGATTTAGCAACGATGCGCGTTCTTCCGCATATGTATGTGATGACAACGTGCGATTACTATCAAACGTTTCGAGCCGTAAAAGAATGTGTAAAAATTCCTTCGCCGTTTTACATTCGATTTTTCCGCGATAATACGCCGGTGTTCACGGATGATTCCATTCCGTTTCAGATTGGAAAAGCGCAAACGTTGATTGAAGGAAATGACGTAACGATTATCGCGGCGGGATTGCAAGTGTGGGAAGCAATTCTCGCGGAAGAAATTCTTTCTTCGGAGAAAATTTCTTGCCGTGTTATCAATATGCACACGATTAAACCGCTTGACAAAGAAGCAATCATCAAAGCGGCGAAAGAAACCGGCGCGATTGTAACAGCCGAAGACCATCAAATTCATTGCGGATTAGGAAGCGCAGTTGCTGAAGTTCTTGCGATGAATCAACCAACCCCGCAAGAATTTGTCGCGGTGAATGATACGTTTGGCGAATCGGGAAATGGAAGCGAGTTGATGAAGAAATATGGCATTGATAAAGATGCGATTGTTTCAGCAGTGAAGAAAGTTTTGAAAAGAAAGATGCACTTGTAATTATTGTTATTATTGAAATTGATTTTAACGAATAGAACACGGATTACACTGATTAAACTGATATTCACTGATTTTATTCATCCGTTTAAATCCGTTGCATCTGTGTAATCCGTGTTCTATTAAATTCAACAATTTTATTATGAAAAAATTCTTTTTTATTCTCATCATTCTCACAATTCCTTTTGGCGTTGGAGTGATTGCCGGGAAAACATTTTTTTCAACATCAGAAAAGAAGAACGGCGCGATAGAAAATATTGCATCCCTTGAAACAGCAAGCGACGATTCACAAAATCAAAATGTGAATGATAATATTTCCAACTCACGTCAAAACGCAATAACGAATGCAGTTGCAAAAGTAAGTCCCGCAGTAATTGGAATCAACGTTATCGAAGTGCGCGAATATATTACACCGTGGGGACAAATGTTTGGCAACGACCCGTTCTTCCGGCAATTTTTTGGCAATCAAACATTCAAACAGGAAGTGAAAGGACTTGGCTCCGGTTTTATTATTTCTGAAGACGGATATATTTTGACGAATGACCACGTTGCAGGAAATGCGACGAAGATTGAAGTAATACTCACAAACGGAAAGAAATATAATGCGCAATTAGTAGGAACGGATTTGGTTTCCGATGTTGCACTTTTAAAAATTGACGGTCATAATTTTCCTTTTGTGAAACTTGGAAATTCCGACGATATACTTATTGGTGAATGGGTCATTGCGCTCGGGAATCCGTTTGGTCTTTTTGAAATTTCCGATAAACCTACTGTTACCGTTGGTGTTGTTAGTGCTGTGGATATGAATTTACGTGCAGAAGCAGGAAGGTATTATCGTGGTATGATTCAAACAGATGCCGCGATTAATTCAGGAAACAGCGGAGGAGCATTGGTGAATTCTCTTGGCGAAGTAATTGGAATTAACTCCGTGATTTACACGCCGAATCAGGGAAATATCGGACTTGGATTTGCGATTCCGATTAATCGCGTGAAAACGATAATGAATGAATTGCGCAAATCGGGTAAAGTGGAACGCAGTTTTTGGACGGGACTTGACGTACAAAATATTGATGCACACATTGCTCGATACTTTCGATTACAAAAAACTGATGGCGTAATTGTTACTGACGTGAAACAACGAAGCCCAGCCAATCGCGCGGGATTTGAAGTCGGCGATGTTATTATTGAAGTGAACGGAGAAAAAATTTCTGACGAAGAAAGTATCAAAAGCGCATTCAGTTTTGCTTCTGCGGGACAAGTGATGAAGGTAAAAGTATTTCGCGATGGACAATATTTTGATTTGCAATTGAAATTGGAGAAGAGATAAATATGATTCAACAAAATTTAACGACACCGCAAAAAAAACTTATCGAACAATATGTAAATGAATTATTGGTTGATAGGATGAAACTTATTCAAGAATATTACGACGTTGATAAAGATTTGGAGTTATTACCAAGTGTCACGCAACGCTTACGTTCAAATAAAAAAAGAAAAACAGTTTCTCACGAGGAATTTTGGAATAACGTACTCTGATGAGTCAATATAAAGTTGATTACAGAGATACTGTTTATGACGATGTAAAGTCATTTGATAAAAATTTGCGTGAGCGAATCAGAGAAAAAAAGAATGGCTTGCAGAGTACTGCGACTATATTCCCCGCGAAGCATTTCGTGGAAAGATAAATATAGGAAATTTCAAATTGAGAGTTGGCGATTATCGAGGTATATATTCATTTAATAAAACTAAACGAACAATTATGATAGAAATAATTGGTCATCGAAGTATAATTTATAAAACTAAATAGAAACTAAATTTAATGGCTAAAAAATTTCAAAACTACATAAACGGAAAATGGTGCGATGCAAAATCGGGACAAGAATTCGAGAATCGCAATCCGGCAAATAACAACGAAGTATTGGGAACATTTCCCAAATCATCGAAAGAAGATGTGAACGAAGCCGTTGCTGCAGCTAAGAAAGCATTCGAGAGTTGGCGATTAGTTCCGGCACCAAAACGCGGCGACATTCTCAAAAAAGTCGGCGACATAATGACGGAACGCAAAGAAGAACTCGCCCGCGCAATGACGAAAGAAATGGGAAAAGTGTTACTTGAAACGCGCGGCGATGTGCAGGAAGGAATTGATACTGCATATTACGCCGCATCGGAAGGACGACGATTATTCGGTCACACCGTTCCA
>VGWC01000131.1 GCA_016873775.1 Ignavibacteria bacterium
TTCAATCACTTGTGGATTATGTTGAAAACCGGAAATAATCGTAACAACTTTTCCTTTCCGTTTTTTATCATCAAGAAAAACACGAACAGATTTTTTATTGCCATCAATTGTCATTTCAAACTGCCAATTTTCAATTTCAAATTTCTAAACTATTCTCTACGCTCTTTGCTCTATGCTATTCTTCTTCGTCCAAATCATCGAGAAATGCAACAGCTCTTCGTAAATGCGGAATAACAATCGAACCACCAACAGTTAGTGCAACAGAAAAAATATCGTAAAACTCATCGCGTGTTGTTCCGAGCGATTTACATTTTTCGATATGATACGCAATGCAATCATCGCAACGCAGCACCATCGAAGAAACAAGCCCGAGCATTTCTTTTGTCTTTTCATCGAGCGCGCCTTTTTCGTACGTCAAAGTATCAACGCCGAAAAATCGTTTCACTGCGCGATTTCCTTCGCTTAAAATTTTCTCGTTCATCTTCGAACGAAACGCTTGAAATTCTTTATTCTTTTTTCCCATAAAATTAGGTGTTGGATTTTATGTTTTAGGTTTTTGTTGTGTGAATAGCGAATGTGTCGCGAATTTACGAATACTTTGCGCTATCCTTTATGTTCTCTTACTTAAAAAATCACACACAATGTAAAATGTCAAATGTAAAATATAAAATGCTCTATGCTCTATGCTCTATGCTCTTCACTCTTAAACACAATCGTATCTCCTAACAACGCTTCATTCATTGTTGGAAAATCAGTTGTAAAATGTAAACCGCGGCTTTCTTTTCGTTGCAATGCGCTGCGTACGATAAGTTCAGCAACGAGAACTAAATTGCGCAACTCAATCAATCCTTCGGAAACTTTTGTGCGGCGATAAAAATCCGTAATCTCTTCGCGCAAAAATTCTATTCGCCGCAACGCTCGCTGCAAACGCAAATCAGAACGCACGATGCCGCCGTAATCCCACATTGTTTGCTGAATTTCTTTTTTGTCGTGCTCAATCAAAATCCATTCTTCGTTGTTCACCGTCCCGCTATCATCCCACGAAGGAACGGAAACATTTTCAAATTTCTTTTGCAACGTTTCTTTCGTCACCAAACTTGCACGATGAGAAAACACAACCGCTTCGAGCAACGAATTACTCGCCAAACGATTCGCCCCGTGCACTCCCGTCATCGCAACTTCACCGCATGCAAATAAATTTTCTATCGAAGTTTTGCCGAACAAATCCGTAACAACACCGCCACAAACATAATGCGCCGCAGGAACAACGGAAATTTTTTCTTTCGTAATATCGAGTTTGAATTTTTCCAAACACGTTTTGTAAATGTTCGGAAAATGTTCTTTGATTTTTTCCGACGGAAGATGCGTAACATCGAGTTCCACAAATTCATCGCCGCTTTTTTTCAACTCCGTATCAACCGCGCGGACAACAATATCGCGTGGTGCAAGCGATTCGCGTTCATCATATTTTTTCATAAACGTTTCGCCGTTTTTCGTTCGCAAGATTCCACCGGCACCGCGCATCGCTTCGGAAATCAAATACGCAGGCGAACCGGAATTATACAACGTCGTCGGATGAAACTGAATAAACTCCATATTCGCAAGCGTTGCACCGGCTCGATACGCCATCGCAAATCCATCGCCCGTTGCAATGTTCGGATTTGTCGTGTGCAAATATACTTGTCCCGCGCCGCCGGTGGAAAGCATCGTAATGTTTGCGAGAAAAGTTTTCACAACATTTTCATCTTCATCAAGAACATAGGCGCCGTAGCAATGTTTTATTGTGCTTTCGGAAATTTCTTTGCCGAGTTGATGTTCCGTAATCAAATCAATCGCGAAATGATTTTCGTAGAACGTAATGTTTTTCGTTTCTGAAATTTTTTGTAGCAACGCTCGTTCGATTTCTTTTCCCGTCAAGTCTGCAGCGTGTAAAATTCTGTTGCGCGAATGTCCTCCTTCACGCGCAACGTCAAACTGCTGTTGTTTCTTTGTGAACTGCACGCCGATTTCCGCAAGTTCTTTTACACGCGTCGGACCTTCTTTCACCATCACTTCCACTGCATCGCGATGACACAAACCGCCGCCAACATTGAGCGTATCGTGAATATGCAAATCAAAAGAATCTTCCGACGTAATCACCGATGCAATGCCGCCTTGTGCGTAGTTTGTGTTCGATTCCGCTTTTTCTTTTTTCGTAATGATAGCAACCGAAGCAAACTCCGAAACTTTCAACGCATAAAAAAGTCCCGCAATGCCGCTTCCGATAACGAGTATGTCAGTTTTGATTTGCATAGTTTGCAAACACTTCATCAAAAACATTCACTGCAACATCAACTTGCGCTTTGGAAAGAATCAACGGCGGAAGCAAGCGAAGAACATTTGTATTTGTGCAATTGATGAGAATACCTTTCTCCAAAATCTTTTCGACAAATATTGCCCCATCGCACGAAAGTTCAACGCCAAGCATCAATCCTTTTCCGCGAACATTTTTTATCAGCGAAGAATGTTTTTCCTTCAACAAAAAAAGTTTCTGCAAAAAATATTCGCCGACATCTTTTGCGTTTCTCATTATTCCGTTGTTCACAATTTCATTCACGGTTGCAATTCCTGCACAACACGCAACGGGATTTCCACCGAATGTTGTTCCGTGAACGCCGAAAGTAAAAACATCAGCAACCTTTTCATTTCCCAACATTGCGCCAAGAGGTAAACCACCGCCAACCGCTTTCGCAACGCAAATAATATCGGGTTGAACATTGCTATGCTCGAACGCAAAAAATTTTCCCGTGCGACCAATACCGCCTTGAATTTCATCCGCAATAATCAGAAAGCCAAATTTTTCTCGCAGTGAAAATAATGTTTCGACAAATTCTCTCGATGCGGAAACAATTCCTCCTTCGCCTTGAATAAATTCCAAAAAAATTCCCGCAGTAGTTTCGTCAATGTTTGCAAGCGCATCAGCAACATCGTTGTAACGAATCACGCTTGCATTCGGAAGAAACGGCTCGTAACCGCTTTTGTATTTTTCTTT
>VGWC01000132.1 GCA_016873775.1 Ignavibacteria bacterium
CATATACGCCGCGAAAAACGCAGCGACTAACAATCCAAGCAATCCCGTTGGAAGAAAATCGCGCATCGCAAAAACGTAACCAAGTTTTTTATCGGCGAGCGAAAGTTGCGGATACAAGACAAGTGTCGCAAGTCCCGTGAGAATCCAGGGCCACGGACGCAAACAATAATGCGCAACGGTGAACCACAATGTTGCAAGCACGCTGTGTCGCTCATCTTTAGCCGCCATCATTCGCTGCGCAACATAACCGCCGCCGCCCGGTTCTGCGCCCGGATACCACGATGCCCACCATTGAATTCCTATGTATGCAAGAAATCCCGTAATGGAAAGCGCGAGCGTTGTTCCTATTTCAGAAGTTGAATTTCCGACGTTGGGAAAAAAATCAAAATAATATTCGGGAAGTTTTTCTTGCAATCCAGTTATTCCACCGACTTGCGGAAGTTGAAGAAGAAGAATTGCAAGCACAAGCGTTCCGACCATTGCAAACACGAACTGAAACACATCTGTCGCCGCAACGCCCCACAATCCCGACATTGCTGAATATGCTGCGACCAACACCATACACGCCGCGATGTAAAAAATACTTTGCGAATGTGCGATGCCGAATATGCCTTCGAGAATGGACATCATTGCGACGTTCACCCAACCCATAATAATGCAGTTGAGAAACAATCCGAGATAGAGCGCGCGAAATCCACGAAGAAATGCTGCCGGTTTTCCCGAGTAGCGCAGTTCGATAAATTCTACATCGGTCATTACTCCCGCGCGTCGCCAAAGTTTTGCAAAAAAGAAAATTGTGAGCACGCCGCCGAACACAAAATTCCACCAGAGCCAATTGCCTGCGATACCGTGTTGCGCGACGAGTTCGGTTACGGCAAGCGGAGTATCGGCAGCAAATGTGGTTGCAACCATTGACGTTCCCGCAAGCCACCACGGCAAATTTCTTCCCGAAAGAAAAAATTCCGATGTGCCTTTCGATGCGCGGCGAGAATAATAAATGCCGATGGCTATTGAAATTACGAAATAGAGAATGATGATGGAGTAGTCGAGAAGTTGCATTTGTTGATTTTAGATTTTAGATGTGAGATTTTAGATTGGAAACTTTATTTACAAATATTTTTCAATCAGTTTGAAATCAAGGTAACGCATATTAAATTCATTGAGCCAAGAGCGGTATTTGTTGGTAGCGAATTTCTGAAAAGTTGAAACAAAATTTTCAAGCGTAACCCGTTTTAATTTACTTTTGTCAGTTAACAATTTTTGAAATTTCTCTATCTCTTCTTTTGATTCCGTATCTTCCTGTGGAGAAAGAATAATACTTTGTGAAAAAGTTATACCGTGGTTTAGTCTATATGCTTCAGTGAGTAATACATTTCTTTCAATCTGAGGGAATTTATGATTACTATCTTCAAAAGATTCAATTGCTTCTTGAGTGAAAATTTTCGATTCCTTCACCACCTCAATTTTTTTAATGTTTTTCTTCTGTTTTTTTTCACTGTTTCCTTTTGAAGTATTCTTTCCAAGTTTATCAGTGTATTTCACCTCGATACCAATTATCCACATTCTATTATTTTCGCTTTCAAACGAAACAATAGCATCAAAGGCAGATTTATCATTAGTGTAATATTTTGGGTTACGTATAAATTCAACATCAATACAAACTATTTTGTGAATAGGTAAATCAAAAAAAAGTTTCTTAAACCCTTCGCGCACAAACGGTTCATTTTCTGAAAGTGCCGTTTTAAGAGGAACGAACAAGTTGAAACACAAAGGCATACTTGAAAGCATATTGTTGAACAGACGAAACTCGTCTATTGTCAAATGTTTGTTTTTTTTCTTTTCTTCTATCTTTTTGTAAGCATACTCCAATATTTCAAGTCGAAATGGTGAGAGAAAATTTGAACCAGTTTCTTCTCCCTTCGCAAGCATATTTCCATATTGGGTTTTGCTATTCTTAAATGGACCAGTTCCACATCTTTCCTTTAATACATCTTCTCGATAAATGCTCTGTAGTAATCTTGCCTTTCGAGTAAATTCGTTATCTGAAACAGATTGCTTACCAAATTTTATTTCAATTTCTTGCGTTGTCATATTGCAATCTAAAATCTCACTTCTAAAATCTAAAATCATTTGTTTCTTTTCGCGGTTTTTAGCGAAGCAGAAAAGATAGAAACAAGTTCGTTTGCTTCTTGCATAATTGAATCCATTCGTTTTTCGGGAAAGAGATTCGATTCAACGATGAGTTCCATCCAATACAGTGATTCATCGGCTTCTTCTAAAACAACGCCAAGTTTGGAAATGAAATCTGCCTGTGAACGCGCTCGACAAGCGGCTCGGTAATTTGCACCAACTGATGTTCCCGCTCGTAGTAATTGATTGCCAACCACTTTTCCCGTTTGCGATTTTGGCAATGCGCTCACCAATTTGATAACTCGTAATGCGAATTGTTTTGTCCGTTTTCGTAAATCTTGTTCAGTCATAATTTCCTTTCGAGATAGATGTAAATAAAAAAACTCAATCTAAAATCTAACTTCTAAAATCTAAAATTTTCTTGCCAAGGAAACCACATTCCCCACCACAATCGTAACGCCACATCCAATCAACGTGTGCCACGTGAAATCAATTTTGGTGAAGAACAATACGCACGCCATTGCAATCAAGCCGCAAATGAATCCGACAAATGCATCGCGTTGTGTTGTGTGTTTGAAAAGTAATCCGAGAAAAAATGTTCCGAGTAAACCGCCATACGTTACCGATGCAATTTTCAAACCAATTTCAACGACGGGATTTTTTGTATCGGTGAATAACATTGCGCCACCGATGAGAATAATTCCCCACACGAGCGTAAATATTTTCGACCAGAAAATTTCTTTAGTACCAATTTCGATTTTCGATTTGAACAAATCAAGAAATGTTGATGATGCGAGTGAACTTATTGACGATGATAATGTTCCCATCGCTGATGCGAGA
>VGWC01000133.1 GCA_016873775.1 Ignavibacteria bacterium
GGGCGGATTTATCAGCATCAACGTCACGCTTTAGGAAGTAACATTTTATTTTCTATCATTATGAATTAGGTCGGTGTCCCTCGTCAATGAGATAACCGACCTTTTCTGTTTTGAAATGTCCGTGTCTTTGTGCCTTTGTGGTAAAAGATGTTCTCGCCACAAAGACACGAAGGCACAAAAGAAAGTAAAAATTCAATAAACACATTATGAAAATCGCAAACTACGAATTATTCCCAATTGAAACCGGACGTTTTGCTCTCGATGGCGGAGCGATGTTCGGCATTGTCCCAAAACCATTGTGGAGCAAATCAAATTCTCCCGATGAACGCAACCGCATCGAACTTGCCGCACGTGGATTACTCCTCAAAGGCGAAGGAAAAGTTATTCTTATTGATAACGGCAATGGCAATAAATTTACTGACAAACAAATTGATATTTATCGTCTCGATAATTCACAATCAAGTTTGGATTCATCGTTACAAAAAATTGGACTTACGCGCACCGATGTAACCGATGTTATTCTTTCGCATTTGCATTTTGACCACGCGGGCGGCTCTACGATAAAAGAAGATGGCATCTTAAAACCCGCTTTCCCCAACGCAACATACTTCGTGCAGAAAAAACATTATCTCCGTTCGTTAAACGCAAACGAAAAAGACAAAGGAAGTTTTATGCCCGATGATTTTATGCCGTTGAAAGAATTCGGCGTGCTCGAATTTCTTGAAGGAAATGAAAATGTTTTTCCCAACATCGAATTTATGATTTGCAACGGACACACCGACGCACAACAACTTCCTGAAATTTCCGACGGCGAAACAACGCTTTTGTATTGTTGCGATATGATACCGACGAGTTCGCACATTCCTCTCCCCTACATTATGGGATACGATTTGCGTCCGCTGGAGACATTGGAAGAAAAGAAATTGATACTGAACAACGCCGCCGATGAAAACTGGATTCTTTTCTTCGAACACGACCCGAAAATTACTGCGGCAAGAGTTACGCGAACAGAAAAAGGTATCGTGATGAGTGAAGAAGTGAAAATGTAAATCGTCATTCCCAGAAGCGAACCGACGGAGCATTGTCAAAGAATTTTTAAGCAATTTTTATTATGCGTTATGAATAAAAAATTTTTTCTTGTTGGTTTATCCCTTTCAATTTTTCTTGTTTCCTTTTTCTCTCCAAAAAAAGAACGAAAACATTTTGAGAAAGAAGAATCTTCGCCGCGTGGAGATTGGTTTTATGACCAACGAACGTTCCCCTATTCGGAAATAAATTATGCGGAATATGGAAAAGCAATAGAACGAAGCGCATCAATGAAAGCGGTTGCAAAACACACAAACGCCGCTTGGGAATTCGCCGGACCCATCAACATTGGTGGAAGAATTACCGATGTTGAAATGCCGTCATCCAACACTTCAATTATTTACGCCGGTTCTGCAAGCGGAGGAATTTTCAAATCTACCGATTTCGGCAATTCATGGAATGCTATTTTTGATGATGCGAAAAGTTTATCCATCGGAGATATAACGCTTGCTCCTTCCAATGAAAATGTTTTGTATGTAGGAACGGGAGAACCCAACGGCGGAAGCGGTTCGCTTACCTACGGCGGTTTCGGCGTGTATAAATCTACCAATGCCGGTGAAAGTTGGACTCATTGCGGATTGGATTCCACGCGTTTCATCGGAAAAATTGCCGTTCATCCCACCAATTACAATATCGCGTATGTTGCTGCGATGGGAACAATGTATTCAAAGAACGAGCAGCGGGGCGTGTATCGTACATTCGATGGCGGTCTCTCGTGGCAAAAAGTTTTCTTCCTTTCCGATTCCACGGGATGTATTGATATCGCTATAAATCCCAACGCGCCGAATATTATTTATGCCGCAATGTTTGAGCGGATGCGTTATGCGTGGCAACGGTCTTACGGAGGAATTACCAGCGGTTTATATCGTTCAACAGATGCAGGAAATACGTGGACACAACTCACCAACGGACTTCCTCCCAACTCTCCCAACATCAGCAGAATTACCATCGCTCTGTTTCATCCCAATCCGGAAATTATCTACGTTAGTTATGCCGCATCATCAGGCGAATTGATGGGCGTCTATAAAACCACCAACGGCGGCGAAACGTGGACACCAATAAACTCAGCAGAACTTTCCGGAATATTTACGTCGTACGGTTATTGGTTTGGCGGAATAAAAGTACATTCGAGCGATTCCAATATTTTATATATGCTCGGATTGTATTCAATGAAATCTACCAACGGCGGCGCGAATTGGTTTTCCAACGATTTTAACGTTCACGTTGACCACCACGCTCTGTTTGTTCATCCGCAAAATCCGTCGCTGGTGCTGGAAGGCAATGATGGAGGTTTGTATTACTCTAACGATGGCGGAAATAATTTTACTCATTTTGAAAATCTTCCGAATAATCAATTCTACACGTGTGAAGTGGACGAACAAAATCCCACAAACCTCTACGGCGGCACTCAGGATAACGGTACGAACAGAACACTCACCGGAAATTTGAACGATTGGCAAGAACTTTTCGGCGGTGACGGATTTTATGTTCTCGTGGATCCGAACGATAACTCATTTCTGTATATGGAATACCAATACGGCGGATTTAGTTTTGGAACAAACGGCATCAATTTTTCCGACCGATTTAACTGGAGTACGCCCTTCGTTTTTAATCCGTTAAATTCCGCTTCGCTTTTTCTCGGCTCGGATAAAATGTATAAAACAACCGACCGCGCAAACAATTGGACTGCAATTAGCCCCGATTTAACGAACGGACCTTCACCCGGAAATTTACCCTATGGAACTATTACAACCATTGCAGTTGCTCCATCGGATTCGAACACAATTTATGCGGGAACCGATGATGCAAACGTGTGGGTAACAAGCAACAGCGGTGTCAATTGGACGAATATTTCCGA
>VGWC01000134.1 GCA_016873775.1 Ignavibacteria bacterium
GCAGTGAGACGATAAAAATACATTCCGCTCGAAAGCGTGCTTGCATCAAACTGAACTTCGTGCATTCCTTCTTCAAGTAGTTCATTGTTCAAAAGTGTTGCGACTTCCTGCCCGAGAACATTGTAAATCTTCAATGTTACATTCCCAACAGCCAACAGCGAAAAGCCAATAGCAGTTGTCGGATTGAACGGATTCGGATAATTTTGGAAAAGAGAAAATTCATTCGGCAATATTTTCTTATCCGAACTAATTAATTGCACTTGTTTTGCAGTTGCATTTTGTTTCAGAATTGAAATTTCGCTTACCGATTTTCCTTTTATCAATGTCATCGCGTAGGCATTTTTCTTTCCGCCCGAAGACGTATTTCCTTTTACAATCGCAATGGAATCAATTACATAATTTTTTCCCGACACGCTTGTATCAATCGCCTGATAAAATCCATCATTGATACGTTTGAGAACATTCATTACGAACAAACGCAATTGTTCAAAATCTTCTGTCGTATCAACGCTGTATTTTTTCCAGTACGTCATAATGCTGTCGTAATAATTTGCAACTTCATTCAGCGTCATTCCTTTGAGTTGCCTTCCCGCAAGTTGAATTGTCGTATCAAGCACAAGCGAGCCAAGTCCGTACGGAGTAACGCCGCTATCGCTTGCAAGAAGATTAAGTTTGAACAACAATCCCTGCGCAATCGCAGGATTATTCAACTTCGTTTCAAACTTCAGCGATTTTGCAAGTTTCTTTTTTGTATTCTTTATC
This sequence comes from Ignavibacteria bacterium, assembly GCA_016873775.1. Lineage (NCBI taxonomy): Bacteria > Pseudomonadati > Ignavibacteriota > Ignavibacteria > Ignavibacteria bacterium. Next base: position 763 of record VGWC01000134.1, read on the forward strand.
GGGTCGCGCAGATAATCGAAAGGATATGCTTGTCCGTTGTGGTCGCCCGTCATTCCTTTCGCAAGTTCTTTGGCTTTCTTCAAACTCATCCATGCGTATGCTTTTGCAGAATCCGTTCTGTCAATGCCGAGAAAAGTTCTTCCTTTCGGAAACAATGTTTTGGAAACCTGTTTGCGAAACGTTTCTTCAACGGCAGTCATCAGATTCGGATGTTCCACAAGCGTTCCTTTTTTGTATTTCAACTTCACTGCATCTTGTGTAAAATCCGAAATATTATGGCTGAACGTGCGGAATTTTCCCAAACCAAATCCCGAAACATAAACAGTATCTGGAGAACTTTCCGCATCGTGGACGAAAATAATTTCCGCGCTTCTGCGATTGGAACCAACAGGAGCAAACGTAACTGCAAATACTTTGCTTTTTCCTTTTGCAATGACAATTTCTCCCGCAGGTGAAACAGTAAATTCTTCATTCGAAGATGTAACGGAAATTATACCAAGATTTACAGGACTGAAATTGGTAATGGTGATAAATCCATCTTTGCTGCTTCCCTGCGCGACGGAGCCAAAATCGGACAGCACTGGATTTGCAGAAAACGCAAAATATTCAGAAGTAAATAGTACATCTGCCGTATCTGCGTAATGATGCATTGAGTTTTTATCTGTCGCAACAAAGGAAATCATTTCCGAACCCACCCAAAATTTATACGGCACATTAAATTCTGTGTAACCATCGTTATCAATTGCAGGAACAATATTCCCTGCGCTCATTTCAAAAGGATTTTGTGGCTCACCGATAACGTTATTGTTTTGGAAAAAAATTTTTTCCAAAACAGGATACGTTTTTTGCCGAAGCGAATCGTAAAACCAGAATGTAATTTCTTCCTCCTCTTCATTTGCATAAAGAGAAAGAAAATACAACCATTTTCCAACAGCGTAAATTGGTGAAGCAACTCCGCGAATTTCATCTCCCGAAAATGCAGCAAGCAAATTTCCATTTCCCGACGTCGGCAATCCTAACGAAGCAACTTCTGCAGTTACTGACATCGAATTTTGAAAATCATTCGGATTAATTTCCCATCGTGGTTTTTCTTCGCTCGGTCCCGACGGATGAAATATGTACTTCCATTCTACAGCATCACCATCGGATGAAGTGAGGTATTCATTCAAATCAATCGCATCGAACGCGCCGCCAATACGAATAGTCTGATTGGGAATTACACTTATTTGCGGAGGAACATCCAACGCGCGTACAGTGAATTTTGCAGTGTCCGTATCAAAGTAAGCGTGTGCAGTATTATCTGTCGCTTTAAATACCAGAAGTTCTGTTCCGATAAAATTTTCCGCTTGTGTTATCGAAACAATATTTCCTGTGCCAATCGAAACATTCAATTGCACATTTCCGCTTACGCTCCATTGTATTTCATCGTTATTGTATTCTGTGAGAAAAGAATCCAAATCAAACGTCAGAAAAGAATTTCCCTGTTCAATCGTTTGGTCGGGAATATTGCTCACTTCCGGCGTGCGGTCGAAGTTGTGAAGGAATCCGTGCAATACTAACGGCGCAACCGGACTACCGGTTACGCCATTAGCAACAAAAGGAAGAACTTCGATAATGTAGCCCGTTGTATCTGAAGATACGCTGTAATATTGAAACGACAATATTTCTCCTTCTGCAAGATTCGAATATGTTGTCAGAAAAAAGAAATATTGCTCCCCAACCATTACGGGGGAAGTAATTCCGCGCACTTCATTTCCAGCAAACGCCGCAAGTACATCTGTTGATGAAATACCTATTCCATCATTGATTGTTACCACCGATGTTACGTTCGCATTGAATTGAAAATTTGCAGGATTCACCGTCCAATCCGGCGGCGTTGAAAACGCAACTGTACCACATACAAACAGCAGCGTAAGCATCACATAAAGTTTTGATGTGTTCATAGTTAATTCTCTATTGCGCAAAATAAGTTTCATTGCTTTACTTTATTAACACGAGTTTCCGCGATTGGATAAAATCTCCTGCGACCATTCGATAGAAATACATTCCTGAACCAAGAGATTCTCCGTTTTCATTTTGACTGTTCCAGACAATACTTTTATATCCGGGCTGCTGATGTTCTGCAACAAGTGTTGCAACTTTCTGTCCGATCACGTCATACACCG
>VGWC01000135.1 GCA_016873775.1 Ignavibacteria bacterium
GAATCGGAACGTTGCTTGCAGAAGGAATTGGCGATACGATTCGTGTTTCGCTGACGGATGAACCGGTAAAAGAAATTGAAGTGGGAAAAGAAATTTTGCGCTCACTCGGACTTGCATCGCGGAATATTGAACTCATCGCTTGCCCCACGTGCGGACGATTGGAAGTAGATTTGTTCGGAATAATGGCGCAACTCGAAGAAAAACTTGCGGGAATAAAAAAGCCAATTAAGATTGCAGTGCTTGGCTGCGTTGTGAATGGTCCCGGCGAAGCAAGCGAAGCAGATATTGGAATCGCGGCGGGAAAAGGTGTTGCCATTCTCTATCGCAAAGGAGAAGTAATAAAGAAAGTGCGCGAAGAAGAAATCGTTTCAACGATTTTGGAAGAAGTAGAAAAGTTTGTGCCGGAAAATAATTGAGGCAGAAAAATATGTTAGGGTTTGATAGAATTACATTTCAACAAAACATAATGGCGGGACAAGCCTGTATTCGCAGAATGAGAATTCCCGTTTCAATGCTCGTCAATTTAGTGCGATTGTAGGGGCAATTCATGAATTGCCCCTACGTCAATAATTTCCATTTGCATCAATTTTCTCATTATCAATTTCCCATCGAAGAGGATTCGTAATAATATATTCTCGAATTTTAATCAGTTCGTTTTCATTTCGAATAACACGTTCAAAATAATTTTTTTGCCATACGTGCGTACCCCGTGTTTTACGAATTTCGTTGATACGTTTTGCAGAATTCATTTTATAATAACCGATGATTTTTGGTAACAACATATTTCTTCGTTCTATCTTATTTTGTAGGGGCAATTCATGAATTGCCCCTACATTCATTGCCCCTACATTATTTCCCGAAACGTTATCATTTTTAATCACAATTATTCCGTGGATATGATTTGGCATTATCACGAATTCATCTAATTCAATCTTGTTGAATCTTTCTTTCAATGAAACCCAAATGTTTTTTGCAATATTTCCAAATTCATTTAATTCAATCGAACCGTGTTCACATTTTCCAAACAACAAATCCCGATGTTGCAAACACAACGTTATGAAATATGCTCCGGTATTTGAATAATCAAATTCTCTCAATCGAATGGAGCGACGATGGTGAATATCAGGATTATACATTTTCGATTTGTATGTATGTTTTGTAGGGACAATTCATGAATTGTCCCTACATATCAAGAAACTGTTTTTAACCAAGAAAAATTATTCGCTTCTCGATAATTTCTGTTGGGATGAGTTGTGTGCTTGACATTGTTTCATTTTGATTTAATTTCTCTGCGTTCCTTTGCGACAAACTTTGCGTGACTTTGCGGTAAAAAGAAATCGTACTTAACTGCGAAGTAACGCAAAGGAAAGCGCAAAGTTTCGCAAAGAAAAAATTTCTAAAACCTAACACCTTCAACATCATTCCTTACATCCACAAATTTCTATCCAAACTACGATACTGAATTGCTTCGCTCAAGTGTTCGGTTTTTATGTCATCGCTTGCGGCTAAATCGGCAATGGTGCGAGCGACTTTCAAAATTCTATCGTACGCGCGCGCAGAAAGTCCGAGTTTTGTCATCGCCATTTTCAACAGTTCTTCTCCCGCGTTATCAATTTTACACCACTCTTTTATTTCCTTCGATTGCATTTGCGCGTTGGAAAATAAATGCGGTTTGTTCGTAAATCTCCTCAGCTGAATTTCTCTCGCTTTTGTAACGCGTTCACGAATCGCACCGGAATTTTCTCCTGCTTTTTTCGACGAGAGTTCCTGAAATTTTACCACGGGGACTTCGATATGCAAATCAATTCTATCGAGCAACGGACCGGAAATTTTTCCCATATAGCGTTGAATCATTTGTGGAGCACACGTGCATTGCTGCGATGGATGTCCGTGATTGCCGCAGGGACACGGATTCATCGCGCACACGAGCATAAAACTTGCGGGAAAATCTACGGAAAGTTTTGAGCGCGCGATGTTCACTTTCCCATCTTCGAGCGGTTGACGCAACACTTCCAACACGTTGCGCGCAAATTCGGGAAGTTCATCGAGAAACAATACGCCATTATGCGAAAGCGAAATTTCTCCGGGACGAGGAATTGTTCCACCGCCAACTAATGCCGCATCGGAAATGGTGTGATGCGGCGAACGAAACGGACGTGTTGCAACGAGCGCGGAATTTTTTGTAAGCAATCCTGCAACGCTGTGAATCTTCGTTGTTTGAATCGCTTCTTCAAACGTGAGCGGCGGAAGAATGGAAGGCAAACGTTTTGCGAGCATTGTTTTCCCGCTTCCCGGCGGACCAATCATTATGATGTTGTGTCCACCGGCGGCAGCAACTTCGAGTGCGCGTTTTGTATTTTCTTGTCCTTTCACATCAGCGAAATCGAGCGCGTAGTGTGTTGCGTTTTCGAAAACATCGTTTATGTTTACTGTTGTCGGTTGCAGCGAAGAACTTCCGTTCAGAAATTCAATCGCTTCATTTAAACTTGAAACGCCGAACACTTCCACGCCTTGCACCATCGCGGCTTCGTTTGCATTTTCTTTTGGTAAAATTATTCCGCGTTTGTTGTTGTGTTTTACTTCGAGCGCAATCGGAAGAACGCCGTGAATGGGACGAAGCGAACCATCAAGCGCGAGTTCTCCGAGAATAATATAGTCGCTCAATTTTTCTTCCGATACGTTTGCATTCGCAGCAAGAATTCCAATCGCAATCGGTAAATCGTACGATGAACCTTCTTTCTTCACATCTGCCGGCGCGAGATTGACCGTAATTTTCAATCCGGGATAATGCAAACCGGAATTACGAATCGCCGATGAAACACGCTCGCGGCTTTCTTTCACCGCATTATCCGGCAAACCGACGAGTAAAAAGTTCGGCGTTGTATTCGGTTGAATATGCGTTTCCACTTCAACGAAAT
>VGWC01000136.1 GCA_016873775.1 Ignavibacteria bacterium
TCCGCAAGACAAACTTCATCGTGAATAACCGGTCCCATTTGATTGTGTCCCGGAATATCTTTGTAACTCAACACCGCGTGAACACCGAAAACTTTTTTTGCTTCGCTTATATCGAATGAACTTATTTTTGCATACGCGTGCGGCGAATACACAACGCGACCAACAAGCAATAACTCATTGACAAGTTTATCATCAATATATTGCGCTTCACCGGAAACGTGAAGTTGCGCGGATTCGTGGGGGAAAAGATTATTCATCGTTTTGCGTTTCTTTATGTTGGTGTAACGGAGTAGTGGAGTTTTGAATGAATAATGTTAAGCTAATTTGATAATAGAATTTTGCATTGAAAAATAATTGCAGAAAAAGATGTGCAAATACGGAATGAAAAACAAAAGAGATTTTCTAGGTGGTTTCCTCTCCAATATTCTTTTCCTATATTTTCAACAGAAATTTTCAATGTAAGAGAAAGAAATAATTTTATGCAAACAGCAAAACAAGAAGTGAACAAACTTCTCAAACGACTTCCTAATGATTGCACGTTGGAAGATATTCAGTATCATCTGTACGTCATACAAAAAATAGAACGCGGGTTAAAGGACGTTGAAGAAGGCCGCGTTTATACGCAAGAACAAGTCGAAAAGAAAATGGCGAAATGGCTCAAAAAATAATTTGGACGCACGAAGCGGCAAACGACCTTGAAGCGATCGCAGAGTTTATTGGAAAAGATTCGTTGTTTTATGCGGCATCATTTGTTCAAAGAATTCTTACCGTGAGTCGCTCGATATTTCCTTTTCCTTTGCGAGGTCGTATAGTTCCAGAATTTTCCACGCCGAATATCAAAGAACTTTTTGTAAAAGAATATCGCCTCATTTATCGAGTTGAAGAAACGAGTGTAACGATTTTAGGAATCATACACGGCAAACGCGACTTGAAAACATTGTGGAAAGACGAGCAAAGACAAAATTAGTTTTTCCATTTTTTAAATTAAGTAAATAAAAAAGCAGTGAAGTTGTTTCACTGCTTTTTGGTTTTAAACTGAATCGGCGAGTTTAGAAATCCAGATTTATGGATTTTTCCACTATCTCTTCTAAGAACAATTCTTTTTGCCTTTGATTATAATATGCCGCTGTTCGCTCTGCTCCCAAAATATTCGAGAGATGAAAAAGTGCAGTAACGGAAATCGAAAGCCCTGTCAACGCATAATTTGAACTATACTTTTTATCGTACTTATACATTGCGAAACTTGTAAATACAAAAGCGGAAACAAACGCAAACGCCTGCACGCCATCAACATAATGCCCGCAATAAAATTGCCCCGCCCCTGGAAATACAGTGGAGAGACCACTGGAAATGAGTGTATTTTTTGCAGGAATATTATTTCCGTTTTCAACAATGTGTATAAATTTTTGGGATAGTAATTTCACCGAATCTAATGCAGTTTTTTTTAAGACATCTTCATACGATAATTTTGCTTTTTCCCATTCTGAAAGTTTACTGTATGCGAATCCCAAAAAGAAAGATGATATTCCGGTCGAATCAATAGAATTTGCTTTTTCTAAATAATAAAGCGATTGAGAAGGAACTTCTTGACCTAAATAACTCAAACCAATGTTGATGTAACACTTATTAATTTGCGCCGGAGAAAGTTGATACGTATTCAGTAGGGAAGAAAAAGTTGTGAGAGACAAATCATATTTCCTGCTTAGCCGATATGCTTTTCCGATTTGCGAGTAAAAATAAATCGCGGAATCTGTGTTCGGAGAAAAGAATGCAAGTTCTTTATAAACAGAGATCGCGCGAAAGTAATCTCGCTCCATCATCAAAGAATGTGCGAAATCGCTTTTGGTTTGGGTGAAAGAAGGATAAGGAATGAGCAATAAAAAGAATAAAGCGTAATAGACTTTATTCTGAAAGAAAGAACGTATCATCAAGTTTTAGAACACCATTTTCTGTTTGAAGTAGTTTGTAATGCGAAAACGCTTCGTTGTTCTCTCGAAAGAAATATCTATCAATAAACTTACAAATTCCTAAGAACCCGTGCCGCTGTATTGCTCCTTGAGCATAGTGAGAGCACGATATTTTAAAAGGACATCTGCTAACGGAATTGATTGAAATATTTGTTTGATAGTACGAAATTATATTATTGGAAGCAGACGAAATGAAAGAGAAAAAAGATGGTTCTGAAAATTTTGTGGAAGGAAATTTCGAAAGTTCTTCTTCTGGTTCCCATGCATCAATTCCATTTTGAAATTTTTCTTGCGATAGCGACAAAACGTGAAGCAAGAAACTCAGAAGAAGAACTTTGAAATATTTCATCAATTTGAAGAAAGCGTATTATCTTTTATGAGCGGAACAGAAAGAGAACGTACTTCGCCATTATTATCAAGTGCTCTAAACACGGCATAATACTGCGGCTCGTTATTTCCATTATAAGCAGTTGCAAGGTTTACAGAAATCATTTCTGGTTCTAATTTCCACATTGCTCCATCCACAGCATCAACAATGAGTCCTAAAAGTCCA
>VGWC01000137.1 GCA_016873775.1 Ignavibacteria bacterium
CGAGCCGAAGAAACGCGGCTTTTCAATATATGGTCCGCCGTCTTCGGGACAAAACACATCGCAGTTTCCACATTCGTTACACGCATCGGCAAAGTTTGCGATTTGATGTTTGTCTTTTACAGAAAAAATTCCGCCATCTATTTCTTTCCAACTTCCGTTCGCAATTTCGATATTATTGAAATGAATTTCTGTCGGTTCAATTTCAAAATAAAAATTCGCATCGTTCGGACAAACGGGAATACACTTATCGCAACTGATGCAATCGAACAACACCAAATGACTTCCGATTTTTCGGGGCGGTTTGTAGTTGGAAGAAAAGTGGTAGCGCGGATTTGTAATTGATTTTTCTATAAGTAAAGTTGTGTTTTGTATAATCGCAGATGTGCGATGTGGGATATGCGATGTGTGTGAATCAGTGTTGAGTTGCGAGTTACGAGTTGCGAGTTCACCGCTTCCTAATTCGTAATTCCTAATTCTTAATTCATAATTACTTTTCACAATAAACTCATCAATCGTTTTCGCTCCAACATCTTTCATTCTCCGTTCCAGATTCAAAAGATATTGCGGCAATCGTCCATAGCCACCGGGGCGAAGTAAATCTGTGCAAGTCGTAATCGGCACAAGTCCAATCGCAACGCAATCGGCAAAATTATTCGCATCAACACCGGCAGAAAATGAAACAGGAAATTCGCCGCTGAAAATTTTTCTCCATTCATTTACCAGCGCGAGATGAAGCACGTGCAGCGGTTGCCCCGAAAGATATTGCACATTCTCTTTCAAAAAATTTCCTTTGTTAAATACTTCAAGTGTGTTGCCGAATTTTACGCCGATGGTTTTGTTCTTCTTCGCCGCAACAGTTTGCAAACACTTTACAACATCAATCGCATCAGCAAAAGAAATATTTACGTCATATACTTTTGGATTTACTTCAACGTTGGTGTAACCAAGTTTTTCAAAAAGCAAATGTTCGAGTTTTTCTTTTCCCAACATCGGCGGATTCATTTTGATAATCACGTTGAAATCCATTTCACACAAGAGAAATTCGCAAATACGTTCTATCTCGTTTGCTGGTGTTCCGTGAAATGTCGAAAGCGTAATGCTGTTTCCTATTTCCGTTTTGAAATCAAAATTTCTGAACGAAGAAAACTCATCGGGAATTTCTTTTCGCAACCCGCCAATAATTGTCGAAGCATTTTTCATCACATTCAACCACGCGCGAATTTCTTTCGATTGAATTCCGTGCAAATCGTAACCAACGCTGATGTCGAAAACGGTTCGTGGTTTGAGATGTGCGATTTGAGATGTGGGATTTGAGTTGAAAATTTCTTTGTTCCACTCTCCGCGCTCTATGCTCTTTGCTCTATGCTCTTCGCTCAAAATTTTACTCGCTTCTAAAATCTCAACGAGCATACTCGCTTTCACATATTCGCGTAGCGATTCATCGAGCAATAATTCTTGCGACCATTCCGTGTTGTAGCCGATTGTCGTAATATCAATGCACGGACGAGAAAGTTGAAGTCTATCATTGAGTTGCACGGTTTTGAGTTCCAACATTCGCGCACCGGCAAGCCACGAGAGAATAATATTTTGTGCGAGTTGAGTATGCGGGCCCGCGGCGGGACCTACGGGATTCGATGCAATGTTTCCGCAAAACGAAACGGACAAATCAAGTTCGGGATTCGCACGATAAAATTTTCGCGACGGCAAATCGAAAATAGAATCGTTGCGTTCGTATTCGTAGTAAATACGTTTGAGAAGTTTTTCAAAGGGAATAGGAACGAGTTCTGCCATTGTTTATTCACCACGAATTACACGGATGCTACGCGAATATTCGCAGATATATTCGTGTCATCCGTGGTTAATTTTATTCCAAAGTTTCTTCGCAACCTTCGCGGCTTTTGCTGAGATCGCCTCAACGTCAACTCCGACAAGTTCGCGATTCCATACGATAAATTTTCCGTTGCACATTACTGATTCAACGTTGGAAGAATTCATTCCGAATAAAAAATGATACGGAAGATTTTCTTTTGTCAGTGGCGTTGGCGAATCGTAATTCAATACAACAAAATCTGCAACAGATTTTTTTTCAAACGTTTCAAACTTTTCATTGAAAATTTCCGAAATAAGTTTATTTCCATTTGCAAGTAATTCAGAAGTCAATGGGATTTGAGATTTGAGATGTGAGATGGGTGCAAAATCTTTCCCCGGTCTCCTTGCTCTATGCTCTATGCTCTCCGCTCCACGCTCCTTGCTTCTAAAAAATCCAGTTCTCGCTTCTTCAAACATATCTGCGGGAAAACCATCCGTTCCCAACGCGGCACGATTTCCAAATAAATGGAGCGGTGCGTGACCAACATTATTATTCATATTCGAACGCGGATTGTGAACGAGCCACGAATCCGTTTTGTGAATCGAAGAATAATTATTTTCCGACAAATGAATGCAATGCGCAAGGATACTTTCCTTTTTTAAAATGTTGAAACGTGATAATCGCTCGC
>VGWC01000138.1 GCA_016873775.1 Ignavibacteria bacterium
TTTGTATGAGGAAAAGTCAGGAGACCTGCCAATGTTTTTTTCACAACACCTTCGAGGGAAGTTGGCGGAACAATGCATTTAGCAGGTTCATTTTCCCATCTTCTTTATTGAGGATGGGATTTTTTTTTATCAATATTTATCTACATGTATCTATGAAATATTTTTTTCTTTTTTTAATTTCTACTTCACTTCTCTTTGCCGACGATATCGATTCGACGAAACAATATAACGTTGATGAAGTCGTTGTAACAGGAACACGCAGCAAAGTTTTTTCGAGAAAACTTTCTTCGTCGGTAACAATGATTGACAATTTGTTGATTCAAACAAAAACAGGGAACTCGTATGCATCTGCTTTGCAAGGCACATCTGGACTTTTTATAAAATCGTACGGAGGCAATGCAATGCTGAATACGCTTTCGTTGCGTGGAATGGCTCCCGAGCATACGGCGTTTCTTGTTGATGGAGTACGAATCAACAGTGCACAAAACGGATTGGTGGATTTGGGAATTTTCTCTTCATCGAACATTGAGCGCATCGAAATCTTAAAAGGTGGAAGTTCATCGCTATATGGAACGGGTGCTGTTGGCGGGGTAGTGAATATCATTTCAAAAAAACCGAAAGAAAATTTTTCGCTGAATGTTTTATCCTCATTCGGTTCCTTTGGACATCGGGTGTTTGAACAAAATATTCATTTGCAACAAAGTGAGGATTTGAAAATTCTTGCAACGCTTCACAATGAAACAGGAGACGGGAATTATCAATTTTATTTTTTTGACGGAACGAAACGAACATTGATGCGACGCGGTAATGCTGATTATTCACTGAAATTTTTTTCCAGCAGTATTGATTGGAATGCACACAACAATATTTCAGCAGCGTTGAATTTCAATATTGAAGATGCAAAACGCGGTTCCCCGAATCCGGTATATTCTCTTTCCGATGATGGAAAAGCGCGATTGAATGATAATAACATTCGTACAAATTTTGTTGTTGAATGGAGTGACAAATCCAAAGTGTTTGCGACGTTGCATTCTTCTTTTCAATATGGAAATGAAACGTACAGAGATCCGCAATGGCAAATCAATTCTTACTATGTGAATCGCGCTGCTGTTCTTGAGCCAACAATCCGGTACGTGTTTTCCAATAATTTTTCTTGTATCGTTGGAGGAGAATTTTCGCGAAATTGGATTCGAAGCAATGAACTTACAGACGTTGAAAGAAATCAACAAAGTGTTTTCTTCTCATCGGAAATTTTGGCTTCAAAGTTTTTGTCTTCGCCATTGGAAACGATATTGTATCCTTCGATTCGGTTCGACAATATTTCCGACGTTGGCAATTCAGTAAATCCGAAACTCGGTATCAATGTAGGTGTTTTTGAAGAACCTGAATTACGTATTCGCACATCGTACGGAACATCATTTCATGCCCCAACGTTTAATAATTTATATTACAATTTTTTTGGAAATCCCAATTTAAAACCGGAGCGTTCGACAAGTTTTGATGCCGGAATTGTCGGCGTAATAAATATGGTTGGGAAACTACAACTTGAAGTAAATTATTTTTCAATAGATACGCGAGAGAGAATTGTATGGGTTCCGTTGAGTAATTTCAGCGGGATGTTAAAAAATGTTGGGCGCGTTCAATCGGAAGGAATCGAATGGGAAGGAACATGGAAATTGTTGGAAGAACGTCTTTCGATTACTATAAATTCCATGTTGAATTCTGTAAGAAAGTTACAGAAAGATTCTGCCAACGATGCGACATACAACAAAGAACTTCCATATTTACCGAAACAAACAATGAATCTTTCGACAAGTTACAGCATTTATGATGTTACTTTTTCTTTTCAACATTCAATAATACGTGAGCGATATACTGACGAAGCGAATATCGGAAAACTTTCCGATATCAATATTTCATCGGCGGCACTACTGTATCGCTTTTCGTTCGAGAATATGCATCCGTTGATAAAAATAGAAGCGTCCAATATTTTCAACGAATCGTATCAAATCATTCAGGATTATCCGATGCCGTTGCGCGAAATTCGATTGACGGTATCACTTCAGTATCAGCAACGAAAATGAGTTTCAGGAATTATTGCCATAGTATTTGTATAAATTTTTTAAACTTCATATTTTAATCGCCGAAAAAAATATTCTGGAATTTTTTTATGTACCTCACTGGAAAAAATAACGTAGCATTCTTCTTTGCGGCTTCACTCATTCTTCTTGCCGCATTTTCACGAATACTTCCTCATCCGCCGAATTTTACGCCGGTTTCTGCTATTGCGTTGTTTGGCGGCGTATATTTAGAAAAACGATGGTCGATTCTTGTGCCGTTCGTTACAA
>VGWC01000139.1 GCA_016873775.1 Ignavibacteria bacterium
AAATAAGTTCATTCGATATAAGCGAAGCAAAAAAAGTTTTCGGTGTTCACGCGGTGTTGAGTTACAAAGATATTCCGGGACACAATCAAATGGGACCGGTTATTCACGATGAAGTTTGTCTTGCGGAGAGTGAAGTCGTGTGTGTTGGACAAGCGATGTTTTTAATTGCGGCAGAAACGGAAGAGCAATGTTTAGAAGCAGAGAAAAAAATAAAAATAGAATACGAACTTCTCGAACCAATTCTTTCGATTGAAAAAGCAATCGAAAAAAAATCTTTGCTTGGCGCACCAATGAAAATTGAACGCGGAGATAGTAACGCAACTTTCCAAGTTGCAAAACATAAAATAAAAGGCGAACTCAAAACCGGCGCGCAAGAACATTGGTATCTCGAATCGCAAGTGTGTTTGTGCATCCCCGGCGAAACCAATGAAATCAATGTGTTTAGCGGAACGCAGCATCCATCGGAAACGCAAGCGCTCGTTGCAGAAGTGCTGGGAATCAGAAAAAACGATGTCGTTGTCGAAGTGCGGAGAATGGGCGGCGCGTTCGGTGGAAAAGAAACGCAAGGAAATCACGTTGCGTGTTGGTGCGCGCTTCTCTGCAATGCAACAAAACGTCCCGTGAAGATTCGGCTCTTCCGCGACGACGATATGAAAATTACCGGCAAGCGTCATCGTTTTCTTTCGCGCTACGAAATTGGTTTTGATGACGATGGAAAAATTCTTTCTGCAAATATTGAACTCAATTGCGACGGCGGTTGTGCAACTGATTTATCGTTCGCAATTATGCAGCGCGCGATGTTGCACGTGGATAATGCGTATTTCATTCCGAATCTTTGCGTTGTCGGAAATGTGTGGAAAACAAATCTTCCATCGAACACAGCGTTTCGCGGTTTTGGTGGTCCGCAAGGAATGGCGGTTGCAGAAACGATAATTGATTGTGTTGCGCGTTACTTAAAAAAAGATGCGGCAGAAATTCGTTTCAAAAATTTTTATGGAATGAAAGAAAACAACACAACGCATTACGGTGAAGTTGTTGAAAACAATCATCTTTTTTCAATGTATGAGCAGTTGAAAAAATCTTCCGAATACGATAAGCGAAGAAAAGAAGTTGCTCAGTTCAATACGACAAATGAATTTTTCAAAAAAGGAATTGCATTTACGCCGGTGAAGTTTGGCATTTCGTTCACGACATCGTTTCTCAATCAAGCCGGCGCGCTTGTGCTTGTGTATAAAGATGGAACAATTCTCGTCAATCACGGCGGAACGGAAATTGGACAAGGATTGCATACGAAAATGTTGCAAGTTGCGGCGGCGGAATTTGGCGTGAGTTTGTCACGCGTGAAAGTGAATGCAACGAACACATCGAAAGTGCCGAATACTTCTGCGACTGCGGCTTCAGCTGGCACGGATTTAAACGGAATGGCAGTTAAAAATGCGATTGATATTTTGAAAGAACGCATTTCATTTGAGATTACAAAAGTGTGGAACGAGAAATACTCCACAACTCCAACTCTCCAACACTTCATTCGCTTCGAAAACGATTTTATATTTGACATTGAACATTTAGAACGAAAAATTTCTTTCGCTGATGCAATGTTGCTGATGAATTTGCGACAAGTTTCTTTAAGCGCAACGGGATTTTACAAAACGCCAAATGTTTTTTTCGATAAAGAGAAAGGAAACGGACGACCGTTTCATTATTTTGCATTTGGAATGTGTGTGAGCGAGGTGTTACTCGATATTCTCACGGGACGACACACGATTGTGCGCACGGATATTTTGCACGATGTCGGCGATTCGCTTAATCCGCAAATTGATATCGGGCAAGTGGAAGGCGGCTACATTCAAGGCGTTGGCTGGTGCACGACCGAAGAAATAAAATGGGACGCGAACGGAAATCTTCTCACACATTCGCCGGACACGTATAAAATTCCGAGCGTGCAAGATATTCCGAAAGATTTCCGAACGCAACTTTTGCAGAACGTTCCGAACGAAAACACGATTCGCAAAAGTAAAGCAGTTGCCGAGCCGCCGTTTATGCTCGCCCTTGCAACGTGGCTCGCAATAAAAGATGCAATCTCCGCCATTGCCGAACACGAAATCGAACCGGAGTTTTCTCTTCCCGCAACGAATGAAATAATTGTTCTTTCGATTGAAAAGTTGAAATCACAACTGCAAGAAAAATTGCTGCACGAAAAAGAATTTTCTAACGAAGTTGAGTTTTGGAATCCGAAGTGTTGAATGTAATAGAGTAATAAAAATTTTCATCAATTTGAAAAACAGAA
>VGWC01000140.1 GCA_016873775.1 Ignavibacteria bacterium
GTTACAAAAATTCTTTCCGAAAATGATTGGAAGAAATTAGAAGCAGTCACTCTAAAAGAAGTGAATGATGCAAAAGAAAATGCATTAGCACAAAGCGAACCGGAAGTAAATTCGGCGAGAAGTTTTGTATTCTTTGAAAAGAGTTACGAGTTACAAGTTACGAGTAACGAATTAGAAAAGAAACAACCTGCAACTCGCAACTCGCAACTCGAAACTACTTCAGTTCGTTTAACGATGATAGAAGCAATTCGCAGAACGCTCGAAAGCGAAATGCAATTCAATAATAAAATACTCCTGTTCGGTGAAGATGTTGCAGTGAAAGGAGGAGTTCACGGTGCAACAGTTGATTTGTTGAAGAAGTATGGACGAGAAAGAATTTTCGATACGTCGCTTTCTGAAGAAGGAATTATCGGTCGTGCAGTGGGAATGTCGCTCGCGGGATTGAAACCGATTCCGGAAATTCAATTCCGAAAATATGCTGACCCTGCGACGGAACAAATAAATAATTGCGGAACAATTCGCTGGCGTACGAATAATAATTTTTCTGCGCCGCTTGTTGTGCGTATTCCTGTTGGTGTTGGGAAAAAAACCGGCGACCCTTGGCACAGCGTTATCGGTGAAGCGATTTTTGCACATACGCTCGGTTGGCGAATTGCGTTTCCATCGAATGCGGAAGATGCGGTTGGTTTGTTGCGTTCTGCTTTGCGTGGCAACGACCCGACAATGTTTTTCGAGCATCGCACGTTGTATGATTCACTGCAAGCGCGAAGAAATTATCCCGGTGATGATTTTGAAATTTCGTTTGGCGTTGCGAATGTTGTGCAAAGCGGAATCAATGCGACAATTATTAGTTGGGGAGAAATGCTGCATCGCTCTGTTGAAGCAGCGAAACAACTCAATGCAAATGTTGATATCATTGATTTGCGAACAATTATTCCTTGGGATAAAGAAACGGTGTTGAACTCCATAAAGAAAACGGGAAAATGTTTGCTTGTGCACGAAGACCAAATTACCGGAGGATTTGGAGCGGAGATTTCTGCGACTATTGCGCAAGAAGCATTTCATTTTCTCGATGCGCCGATTGTGCGAGTTGCAACTTCGGATAATCCGATTCCGTATAATCTGGGATTGATGGAAAGCGTTGTGCCGTGTGTTGAGAAAATAAAAAGTGCCTTGGAAAAGTTGCTTTTATTTTAATCACGCAAAGCCGCGAAGATGCAAAGAAAAAAAACTTTGTGTAACTTTGCACTGACTTTTGCGTTACTCTGCGGTTAAATACGATTGTTGTTTTTACCGCAATGTTACGCAGAGTTTGGCGCAAAGTAACGCAAGGAATTGAATGAGATAAAAAATAATCCCGTAGGGATGATATATTTATAGAAAAATCCATAACAGCGATTTCAAACTCCGTAGGAGTGAAATATACTATGTCGTTCCTACGGAACTCGAATTATTATTGTTAGTTTTTTATTACAAACATTACGCACCTACGGTGCTAAAAATTTTACTAATACTTTTATGAAACACATATTTATTTTTCTTGTTGTATCAACATTGTGTTGTGCCGGTGCTTTTTCTCAAACAAAAACATTTGTGCGGGAGTACACGTATAATGCGGGAGATAATGACAGCAAAAATACCTCGCGTGCAATTGCGTTGGAGCAAGTGAAACGTTTATTGCTGGAAGAAATTGGCGTGTATTTGGAGAGCAGTTTTGAAACGGAAAAGAAAGAAAGCGGCAATAAGTTAGAAGAACTTACAAGAAGTAAAATTACCACGATTGCTGCTGGTGTAACCGAAACAAAAATACTTGATGAGAAATGGAATGGCGTAACATATTACATAAAAGCAGAAATTACATTGGATGAAAACGAGGTAAAAGAAAAAATTGCTGCGATTGCAAAGGATAGAGAGAAACTTACACAACTTGAAGATGTGCGGAAGAGAGCCGATTCCGCTTTTACTGAAATTGATAGATTAAGAAAAGAACTTGAGGAAACAAAAGATGAAAACGAGCGGCTTAAACTTACAAAGACATATACAGAAAATACAAATGTATTAAGTGCTACTGATTGGTTTCAGAAAGGATATGATGCTTATGAACAGAAAAATTATGAAAAAGCAGTTACATATTATTCTGCAGCCATTGAACTCAATCCGCAATATGCTAGTGCGTATTTAGGTCGTGGAGTTGCTTACGAGAATTTACAACAATATACTCGTGCAATAGAAGATTACACCACAGCCATTGAACTCAATCCGCAATATGCTAGT
>VGWC01000141.1 GCA_016873775.1 Ignavibacteria bacterium
GATGAGAAGGAACATTATGATGGTACTGAACATACTTCCGCCGCCATCACCTTGCGGAGCCATTGCTATTATTTGATTCATAGGTTATAGTTAGTTGTTATTTGTTAATTGTGTTTGAAAAATTTTATTTTGTCACAGTTGTTCAATCCGTTTTATTTCTGCTTTAATGTCATCAATAACATCTTTGTTTTGAATTTCTTTTTTATCTCCAACCTTCGCAGAAAAAAGATAAAATACTTTCCCTCCAAAAACTTCTGCAAACTTTTGATGCGTCTTTTCTTGCAGAGCATATTCCTTAAAAATCTCCGGAAGTTGTATTCCTTCGTTAATCGGTTTTATTTGCAAACCAATGTATTTCTCTTTTATCCTTATAAAGAAGTCCACATTCAATAATCTATCCCACTCATCCGGTGCGGCTTCGATTTTTACTCCAAGAATTTTTTGAAGTTGTCCATAAACTGTTTGTATCTCAGTAACATAGCCATCGTACGTGCGGTCAATAACCAACTGTATCATATAATCAACACAATCTTGTTCGGTAATTTCCGCAACTTCCGATTGAATTACTTCGGTGATTTTCGTGTAAAGTTTTTTGCCGAGTTCGGCTATGTGTTCTTTAGGTCTTACATTTTTGAAATAATATTCTCTCCATTCGTCAACACTTTTTGGGGAGCATTTTCTAATTGATTCAGAAGTTGGTCCAACATTTCTTTTGAAATTAAGTTGGAAACGATTCATCGCCGAATTAAGAATCCACTCTTTAGCCATTACTGTATTGCGGCAGATTCAAAAATTTTCCTTTGTATTTGAAATCCATACTCGTATCAACGTGCGCCAAACCATTTTTGATTAAGTGTGCATTGAGAAATGTTTTATTTTCGAGGTAAAGATAGCAAAGCAAATTATTTTCTTTATCGTATTTCTTTGTGTCGAACTTTATGAAAACTTTTTTCCCTTTTGTTTTTTCTTCCAAGAATTTTGTCGCTTTACCATTAACAGTTTCATCTTCTTTCACGCCAATAAGTTTTACCGTTACATCGTTACTCAATTTTATTTTTTCAGAACTTAGTACTTCTTTCACGGTAAAAAACTCTTCTCTTTTTTTACTTCCATTTTTATCGAGCCGTGAACCAAACTGTAATTTTTTCGGGTCAACTTTGAACTCAAGTGCGTGCGGGTCTTTGAAAATGTATGGAAGTTTTTGGATTTCATTTTCAAAATCAATCGTTGTCTTTTGCGTTGAAAATTCAAACGAAGTTCCGTAAATATCTTTTTGATTCGCACTAAGTCTTTTCTTGATGATGGGAATGAATTCAGCATTGATTTCATAACCAAGAGAATTTCTTCCAAGATTTTTTGCCGCAAGATTTGTCGTACCGCTTCCGGTAAACGGGTCAAGCACTGTATCGCCAACGAAAGAAAACATTTTTATTAACCGTCTTGGTAATTCTTCGGGAAACATAGCAAGATGCTTGTCTTGTCGCACTCCTGCAAAATTCCAATGTCCGGTAAAAAAGGTATTCCATTCTTCCGCAGTCATTTTGGAAAGTTCTTTCTGTTCTTTCGTTGGTTTTGGAGCTTCGCCAAGTTTTTTGAAAATCAAAATGAACTCATAATCAATTTTCAAAATTCCGTTTCTCGGATACGGATACGAACCCATTTGTACTCCGCCGCCCGTTGTGTTCGACGTAGTAACTTTTTGCCAAATGATTGCACCCATATAATCAAAGCCAACATTTTCGCAGAACTTAATTATTTCTTCTCGAATGGGAATTACTTTGTAACGTCCATAATAAACAGAGCGTGCAAATTGGTCGCCAATGTTCACACACAATCTACAGCCATTGTGCAAAACTCGATAACATTCTTTCCAAACAAGATTGAGATTGTTGATGTAATTCTCATAACTATCGTGAAAACCGATTTGCTCTTTTGTTCCATAATCTTTGAGTTGCCAATACGGTGGAGAAGTAATTACCAAATGCACAGAATTATTTTGCAATTCCGTCATTTGCCTGCTATCACCGTTTATTATTTTATGATTTGTTGTCAAGGTTTATGTTACAGAATTTAAATTTCACTCTCAAGAATTTCTTCACTCTCACTCCTCATCGCCATCGAAGCAAGCATTTCTCTCTTCCATTCCGCAAAACGTTTTTCTCGAATTGCGTTGCGTGTTTCTTTCATCAGCCATTGATAAAAATACAAGTTGTGAATTGTTGC
>VGWC01000142.1 GCA_016873775.1 Ignavibacteria bacterium
CGGTGGAAAGAGTGAACCGTTCGCATTAGAGTTTTGCGCCGCATTTCTTTCTATGAAAACGGGACGCCCGGTAAAAATTACATACACGCGAGAAGAAGTTTTTTATTCTCATCGCGGACGACACGCAACCAAGATGCGTTTGAAAACCGGTGTCAAAAATGACGGCACGATAACTGCGATTCAATACAAAGCGTATCTCGATGGAGGCGCGTATGGAAGTTATGGAATTATTACAACGTATTATTCCGGACAATTGCTCACCTTGCCGTATAAAGTTCCGCATTACAAATTTGAAAGCACGCGCGTTTACACGAACAAACCACCGTGCGGACCAAAACGCGGACACGGTGCAGTTCAGCCGCGATTTGCGTTTGAAGTGCAACTCGATAGAATTGCGGAAGAACTCAGAATTGATTCTGCGGAATTGCGATTGAAAAATCTTGTTGAGAAAAATTCCACGACAATCAATTCGCTTCGTATTACAAGTTGCGGAATGCAAGAATGCATTGAAAAAGTTTTGGACGCATCAGATTGGAAAAATAAAAAAGGAAAACTTCCGCGCGGTCGTGGAATTGGAATTGCCGCAAGCGCATACATCAGCGGTGCGGGAAAAGAAATCAACTGGCTCGGACTTCCGCATAGTGGAGCGATGGTGAAAATTGACAGAGGCGGCGGCGTTACTGTGTTTTGCGGTTCGTCGGATATTGGGCAAGGTTCAAATACAGTGCTTGCATCGCTCGTTGCGAAAACGCTGGGGATAAAAATTGACAACGTGAAAGTGTATGAAGCAGATACGGATTTAACTCCGGTGGATTTGGGAAGTTATTCAAGCCGCGTAACGTTTATGGCGGGAAATGCAGTGTTGCAAGCCGCGAAAAAATTGAAAGAAAAAATTTTCATTGCCGTTGCAGAAAAGTTTGAAGTAGAGAAAACTTTGTTGGTTGCAAACGAAGGAAATATTTTTGTTGAAAATAATTTCGAAAAGAAAATTACTTTCATTGATGCGGCACGATTAGCAGAACAAAAATTCGGAACGCTTTCGGAAGTTGGTTCTTACTCGCCGCCGAAACTTGGAGGAACATACAAAGGCGCGGGAGCGGGACCATCGCCGGCGTATAGTTTTACTGCGCACGTAGTTGAGTTGGAAGTGGATGAAGAAACGGGACACGTTACAATTCACAAAGTATGGTCAGCGCACGATTGCGGAAAAGCGTTGAACAAAACTCTTGTCGAAGGACAAATCGAAGGAAGCGTGTATATGGGAATCGGTGAAGCGCTGTTTGAAAATCTTTCCTACACACGCAACACAAAATCAACACTTGGCGGACTTTTGAAAACTGCATCGCTGCTCGATTATAAAACGCCGACATCGCTCGATACGCCGGATATAGAAACTATCATCGTTGAAAGTAACGACCCGGAAGGACCTCTTGGAGCAAAAGAAGCGGGAGAAGGTCCATTGCTTGCAGTGATTCCCGCAATTGCAAATGCGATTTACGATGCAGTTGGCGTGCGATTGCATAACGTTCCATTTCTTCCTGAAAAAGTTTTGCAAGCAATTGAAGAAAAGAAACGCGCGTTCAATTTCAAAGCAGAGTTAGTTGAAGCGTTATGATTCGTTTGAACAAATTTGAATTTCACTCACCGACTTCATTGAATGACGCGGTGAATATTCTTTCTTCATCGAATGGAGAAACAAAAATTCTTGCAGGAGGAACGGACGTTCTTGTCGGAATGAAGCAAGGCGTTCTTCAACCGAAACATATTTTGTGGCTCGGAAAAATAAAAGAGTTGCGCAACATTTCGTTTTCAATTAAAGATGGTTTGAAGATTGGTGCAATGTGTACGCTTGCAGAAATTGAGCAAAATGAAAATGTGAAAAAATATTTTCCTTCTATTATTGATGCAGTAAAATCCATAGCATCGCCGCAAATACGAAACAGCGCAACTATCGGCGGCAATTTATGTTTGAACACGCGCTGCTTTTACTACGACCAATCTGATTTCTGGAGAACTTCTCTTGGCAATTGTTTGAAATACGGCGATGGAATTTGTCATGCCGCGCCGGAACTATCACGTTGCACCGCAGTTTTTTCTTCTGACCTTGCGCCGATTCTCATTGCGCTAAATTCTGTTGTAGAACTCCAAGATGCAAATTCCACTCGTAAAATTTCTCTTGAACAATTTTATAATGACGATGGAATGAATCACGCCT
>VGWC01000143.1 GCA_016873775.1 Ignavibacteria bacterium
TACTTTCCGCTTTCACCGAAAACACTTTTTCAAAATTTCTGATTACGCTTTCTTCAACTTCATTCATCGCAATTTTCTTTCCGAGAAGTTTTTCGAGCGATGTAACTCCTTTGTGAAAAATTCCGCACGGAATAATTCTATCGAAGTAACGCAAATCGGTGTTGACGTTGAAAGCAAATCCGTGCATTGTAATCCACTTGCTTACTTTCACACCGATTGCCGCGATTTTATTTTCTCCAACCCAAACGCCGGTGAAATCATTGTTGCGTGTTCCTTCAATTCCAAAATCATTGAGCGTGAGAATGAGAACTTCTTCCAAATCGCGCAAGTAACGATGAATGTCGCAGTAGTAGTTTTCCAAATTCAAAATCGGATAACCGACAAGTTGACCGGGACCGTGATACGTAATATCTCCGCCTCTATCAATGTGAAAAACATCCACGCCATTGATTTTCAATTCTTCTTCGCTTGCAAGAAGATGATTTTCGTCGCCGCTTTTTCCAATAGTATAAACGTGATTATGCTCATTCAAAATAAAAACATCGGAGATTGCTTTCTCTTCAACCAGAGAAAAAATTTCCTTCTGCAAATCCCACGTGTGTTTGTAATCCGTGCGATGGAGATGGAGAATATGAATTAAGTTTTTCAAAACGTTACGCCGCTTTTCGAGAAACTTTCGGCGGATGCATATTATATTTTTTATGAATCCGTTCTAAATCTTTCTCACGTAATTCAGGATTCTTCAAGTATTTTTTATGTAATTTTTCGCGTATATCTCGCATCATTTTTACTGCATCGAAATCTTTTTCTTCACTTTTCATCTAATACCTCACGAGGTGTTCGTATGTCTAATAATTGATAACCGTATTTTAAATTCACAGCGTTGTAAATCCGAATTCTATCAACGTTCACAATGTGATGGAAATTCCAACTCACCAAAACATTCACTCGATGAATCGTTGCCGTTGCGATGTGCAATGCATCTTCTTCATAGTTTCGGGAAATTGCACCTTCGCGAATGTATAATTCTGCAAGTTGTTGTCCTTCAAAATCAAGAAGGACTGATTCAATATTTTCTTTTGGAATTCTTGGAATAACATTTCGAACATTTTCCGGCGCATCTTCTAATTCTTCCAACGTGATGTCAGAAAGAACGACGATTTTTGTTCCTTCAATAAATTCATCTACTAATTTATTCGACCATTCTTCAAATTCTTTATCGTAACAACCGCCGACAACAGATGTATCAACATAAATTCTTTGTTTTGGAAGTGTGAATTTCATTTTCTGTTTTTTTCGTCAAAAAAAACTTTGTTGTCGTTGCGGCTTTGCGCGATTAAATAATCCTCAAATATGTATCGAATGTCCCAACGCATTTTCTGCTGCTTCCATTATTGCTTCGGAAAGCGTGGGATGTGCGTGCATTGTGTTCGCAATTCCTTCCGCCGTTGTTTCGAGTGATTTTGCAACGTTGAGTTCAGCGAGCATTTCTGTTGCTTCGCTTCCTAAAATATGCGCGCCGAGAAGTTCGCCATACTTCGCATCGAAAATAAGTTTTACGAGTCCATCCGTTTCACTAATCGCGCGCGCTTTCCCGCTTGCAGAAAATGGAAATCGTCCGACTTTGATTTGATAACCTGCGGCAATCGCTTTTTCTTCCGTCAATCCAACGCTTGCAACTTGCGGCTGACAATATGTGCAACCGGGAATATTATCCCAATCAATCGGCTGCGGATTTTTTCCTGCAATTTTTTCCACGCAGACAATTCCTTCTTTCGATGCAACGTGCGCTAACCACGGCGGACCAGCAACATCACCGATTGCATAAATTCCATCAACATTTGTTTTTCCGAAATCATCAACCGTAATCCAACCTTTTTCTAATTTCACGCCGAGTGTTTCCAAGCCAATGTTTTCAATGTTTCCTTGCACTCCAATCGCATTGAGCGCAATTTCGGCTTTCAATTCTTTCTTTCCGTCTTTATTGGAAACAACAACTTTCACATCTTTTCCCGCAGTAACACTTTCGACTTTTGTTTCGGTAAAAATTTCAATTCCGTTTTTCTTGAAATTACTTTCGAGCAATTTAGAAATTTCTTTGTCCTCAATCGGAAGAATGTTCGACATCATTTCCACGATGGTAACTTTTGTCCCGAACGCATTA
>VGWC01000144.1 GCA_016873775.1 Ignavibacteria bacterium
TACGCTGATGCAACTGATTTTCACGGAAAAAAATCTGTGATATATCCGTTCAACCCGTGTTATCTGTGTTCTATTTTATTCATCTTAGTTAAGTAATAAAAAAAAATAGTAAATGCTTACACAAACACAAATCAAAAATCAAGAACTTCTTCGTTGGGTCGAAGAAGCGCAAAAACTTTGCAAACCACAATCTATTCACTGGTGCGATGGCTCGGAAGAAGAATACAAATCTCTTTGCGAACAACTTGTCGCATCAGGAACGTTTATCAAACTCAATCCGGAAAAACGGCCGAATTGTTTTCTCGCTCGCTCTGATGTTGGTGATGTCGCGCGCGTAGAGGACAGAACATACATCTGTTCACTTCGAAAACAAGATGCAGGACCAATGAACAATTGGGTTCCACCAAAAGAAATGAAAGAAAAGTTGAACACGCTTTTTGATGGCTGTATGCAAGGACGAACGATGTATGTTATTCCGTTCAGTATGGGACCGCTCGGCTCGAACATTTCTCACATCGGTGTACAACTTACCGATTCGCCGTATGTCGTTGTCAGTATGAAAATAATGACGCGAATGGGAAAGAAAGTTCTTGACGTTCTTGGCAACGGAGATTTTGTGCATTGTCTTCACTCGGTTGGTATGCCGTTGCAAGCGGGACAAAAAGATGTTTCGTGGCCTTGCAATAAAGACAATAAATACATCGTGCATTTTCCCGAAGAGCGTTCGATTATGTCGTTCGGAAGCGGTTACGGCGGAAATGCGTTGCTCGGGAAAAAATGTTTCGCGCTTCGCATCGCATCAACAATGGCGCGCGATGAAGGTTGGCTCGCAGAACATATGCTCATTCTCGGTGTTGAATCTCCAGAAAAAGAAAAAACGTACGTTGCTGCTGCATTTCCGAGCGCGTGCGGAAAAACAAATTTCGCGATGATTATTCCGCCGAAAGAATTTGGCAAATGGAAAGTTACAACCGTTGGCGATGATATTGCGTGGATAAAACCGGGAAGCGATGGAAAGTTGTACGCAATCAATCCCGAAGCAGGATATTTTGGTGTTGCGCCGGGAACATCATACAAATCAAATCCGAATGCGATGGAATGTATAAAGTCAAACACGGTTTTTACCAACGTTGGGCTTACTCCCGATGGTGATGTATGGTGGGAAGGAATGACTGATACGCCGCCGGCAAAACTTATTGATTGGACGGGAAAAGATTGGACTCCGGAAAGTGGAAGAGTTGCCGCACACGCAAATGCACGATTCACTTGTCCCGCGCATCAAAATCCCATTATTGATTCCGAATGGGAAAACCCGAAAGGCGTTCCGATTTCTGCTTTTATTTTTGGCGGAAGAAGAAGTTCAACGGTACCGCTCGTGTGTCAATCGGTGAATTGGAATTTTGGCGTGTATATGGCGGCAACGATGGGTTCGGAAATGACTGCAGCGGCGGCGGGAACAATCGGACAAGTGCGCCGCGACCCATTTGCAATGCTTCCGTTCTGCGGTTATCATATGGCGGATTATTTCAATCATTGGTTACAATTTGGAAGAAACTTGCCGAATCCTCCGCGCATTTTTTCTGTGAATTGGTTTCGCAAAGACGAGAACGGAAAATTTATTTGGCCCGGCTACGGAGAAAATATGCGCGTGTTGAAATGGATTGTTGACCGCGCGCACGGAAGAGGATATGCGATTGAAAGCCCGTTGGGTTGGATGCCGAAATACGAAGACATCAATTGGGACGGCATTGATTTTCCGAAAGAGAAATTCGATAAAGTGATGTCGGTGAATTCGGAAGCGTGGAAAAGCGAACTCCTCTTGCAAGAAGAATTATTTTCCAAACTCTACGACCGATTGCCGAAGGAATTTATTTTTATGCGCGAGTTAATTCTCTCTTCGCTCTGGCGTTCCCCGAGCGAATGGAAAATGGCGAGCGAGTAGAAAATATTTCAACTTGTCATTCCCGTGAAAACTGGAATCCCAAACAGCGATGCAAAATTTGTATCGCTGTTTTTGTTTTAAAGAAGAAGGAATATATTCACCCCGAAAAAATTGTTGAAGCACAACTAAAAAACAGTGAAAGATTCTGCT
>VGWC01000145.1 GCA_016873775.1 Ignavibacteria bacterium
GCGGCGCGTTTCATTTCGGTTTCGAGTTCTTCGAGTAAATCTTTTTTCTGCTCGCTCGATAAATAACGCACAACGGATTCGGCAACACCATCACGCAAAAACTCGCGCGAGTTTTTTCCTTGATGTTCCTAACACAAGTAAAGAACGTATAAGTAAATCAAGAGAAACAGATGGGTCGCCCGTTTCCATTTTTGCAACTCTTGATTGACTTGATTTAAGTAAACGTGCGAGTTGTTCTTGCGTCAATTGTTTTTCCTTTCGTGTTTCTTGGAGATTTCTACTCAATGCAAGTTTTAATTCGATGTATGCAGATTCTTCGGGGGAGAGATTGAGAAAATCTTTTGCGTCGCCGAATTTCCATCCATTTTTCTGTCTACGTATTCGCTCAAGCGTGTTTTCAATTTCAGAACGCTCTTTTTTCGAAAGAGGAATATATATTTCTGCGGTTGCTTCGATTTCTCGCTCTTCTTTGTCAAGTTTTATTTTCTTTTGCTTTTTGTCCATAGAGTTTATTGAATTTTCTGCTTGGGTAAATAGTTTTGAGAACAACATTCTTTTCTTCATCTATTAAGAATGGAATGGCGTGAATATAATTGTGAACCGGAACAAGGAAAATTTTTTGATGCGTGAGTTTTGGATGTTTCACAACCTCAACATATTTATTCTGCAAAATCAGTGAAGCAACTTCTTCAAACGAAATTCCTCGTTCTTCTTTTAGTTTCTTGTTTTTCGATTCATCCCAGATAAAATTCACGGTTTAATATATTAGAAAGATACGCAATGTGAAATCTCCTTACTTTTTCCCCATCCCTTTCAATCTCTCTATCTCATCTCTCAACTGCGCGGCGCGTTCAAATTCAAGTTCTTTGGCGGCGCGTTTCATTTCGGTTTCGAGTTCTTCGAGTAAATCTTTTTTCTGCTCGCTCGATAAATAACGCACAACGGATTCGGCAACAATAGGCATTCGTTCTCGCCGCTCGTCTTTTGCTTGGCGTATATCGGCAATCGCTGTGGAGGAAATAATTTCTTCCGTCGTTTTGTAAATGGTTTTCGGAGAAATGTTGTGCAACGTGTTGTATTCGATTTGCTTTGTTCTGCGGCGCGTGGTTTCATTCAACATTCTTTGCATCGAGCCGGTGTTTTTATTCGCGTAGAGAATCACTTTGCCGTTCACGTTGCGCGCCGTTCTTCCCGCAATTTGTATGAGCGATTTTTCCGAGCGCAAATATCCTTCTTTGTCCGCATCCAAAATTGCCACGAGCGAAACTTCCGGCAAATCCAAACCTTCGCGCAGCAAATTCACGCCGACAAGCACATCGAAATTTCCCAAACGCAAGTCGCGTAAAATTTCTACACGCTCGAGCGCATCAATATCGCTGTGAACGTAACTCACACGGATTTTTATGTTCGCAAGATATTCCGATAAATCTTCCGCCATTCGTTTCGTGAGCGTTGTTACCAAAATTCTTTCGTTGCGTTGTGCGCGTTCACGAATCTCCGCAATCAAATCGTCAATCTGATTTTTGATTGGTCGCACATCTACTTCCGGGTCAACCAATCCCGTCGGGCGAATTACTTGTTCAACAATTACGCCTTTGCATTTTTCGAGTTCGTACTTGCTCGGCGTTGCAGAAACAAAAATAAGTTGATGCGCAGAACGTTCCCATTCTTCAAACGTGAGCGGACGATTATCGAGCGCAGACGGAAGACGAAATCCCCAATCTACAAGCGTTGTTTTGCGGGAACGGTCGCCGAGATACATTCCTTGAATTTGCGGAACGCTCACGTGCGATTCATCCATCACGAGCAAAAAATCTTTCGGAAAATAATCGAGCAAACAATACGGACGCGAACCCGCCGGACGACCAGCAAGATGACGCGAATAATTTTCAATGCCGGAACAATAACCGACTTCTTTCATCATCGTAATATCGAACATTGTGCGTTGTTCAAGCCGTTGCGCTTCGACAAGTTTATTTTGCGCTCGTAATTCTTTCAATCGCTCATCGAGTTCCAACACAATAGAAT
>VGWC01000146.1 GCA_016873775.1 Ignavibacteria bacterium
ATGTAGTGAAACATTTTTCCTCTCTTCTTCAACACACGAAACGCTTCTCGATAAAATTCTTCTGAATACAATTCTCCTGCAAGCGCAAACATCGGTGGGTCGTGTATAATGAAATCAAAATAGTTTTCATCAAACGTTTTTATTTCCTCAAAACTATTTCCAATTCTCCTTTTAATTTTGGAGTTGGAAAATAATTCTTCCGACCACGGATTGAGATGACAAATTTCTTCAACCATTTTATCAAACTCAATCGTAACAACTTCATCCGCAGTTTTCGACGCTTCAATTGCAGTGTAACCAAGCCCCATACACGTATCGAGAACTCGTCCTCGAATCGGTGTAATTGTTTTTATTTTACTTTTTGTATCAAGCGTAGGATTTGTTCCAACAATTCTGTGCATTGTTTTTCCCGAAACAAGAAGCGTAGGAGATTGTTCTGTTGGACAAAGCGAATAAAATCTTCCAGTCGTTTCGGAATACATTTGGATTTTTTTTGCCGCACAATTCTGCAAAAGAAAACATCCGTTCTTCTCGTCGAAAATTTCATTCAACGTTTCAAAACGGATTTCTGACGAATCGGGAAAAATTATTTTGTCGGGAAGGATTGCAACTTCGATTTCCCTAACACCTAAATCGGAAGAAGTGAGCGCAGAATCTTTTCCTTGTTTAATCGCTTGCAGGATTGGCGAAACTTGATAATGCGAAAGAGCAAGCATTTCATTTCTTCAATGATTCGTGATATTCTTTGATGCGCTTCACATAATTCAACGTTTCTTCGTGTCGCCATTTCGGAACTGATGGAGCAATTTCTTCGATGTGTTTCCACTGTTTGCCATCGAGGTTTTTTTTCGTTGCAATTTTTTCTGCATTCCGAATTGTTCCAAGTCCCGCATTGTAACTTCCAAAAATAAAATTCAAATGATTTTCCAAATCACGCTCATCGTCCCATTGCTTCCACAGTTGCCTATCGTACAAAATCCCCGCGGCGATGTTCCATTTCGGGTCATCAATATTGGTGAATGCCGGATTTGCCGATTGCACGTCTTTGAATGTTGACGGCATCAGTTGCATTAAACCAATCGCGCCAACTCCGCTTTTCGCTTCGGGATTCAAACCGCTTTCTGCAATGGATTGCGCTTTGAACACTTGCCAATCGAAACCAACGCCAAAATACCGCTTGCTATATTTACGAAAATAATCGTCGTAGCGTTTTGTAAAATCAATTGCAAAAAGTTTTTCTACGGAAAGCAAAAAAAGAATAAGAAAAAATTTCAACATCATAAATTCCTTTTTCCTAATTCAGCGCTCCGCCGATAATTATTCCGAGCGCAATAAACAATGCACCGATAACAATTGCTACGGCGAGATTTCCTTTTTTCAGTTCTTCAGGAAAATCGAGTTGCGGAGTCATCTTGTCGAATATCCAATACGCAAAATAGAGAATGCCTAACCCAATAAGCGCGTAAACAAAGTTGAGAATGATGATTGTGTAGTCCATAGTTTGTAAATTGATAATGTATAATTGAAAATTGAGAATGAAAATTTATTTGTTACGGAAAGTTTTGACGAAGCGATTATCGTGATTTTATTAAAGTGATGTATGCAAACGCTCGATGAGTTCTTCCGCTGTTTCGCTTTTCAACTCGCCTCGATGAAATGCGGCGATTGATTCTTTTGCGTTATTTGCAATTTCATTTCTTCGTTATACAAAAAATCCCGTAGGGATTGAATGTTAATAGAATCGTTATTCCTAACAATACCTAAACGCCATAGGCGTTTAATGTTAATAGCAAACAGGAAAAGATACATTACAACTCCGTAGGAGTTGAATATTTAACCCCTTCGGG
>VGWC01000147.1 GCA_016873775.1 Ignavibacteria bacterium
TTCTATCGTCGAACACGCCTTGTCCTTGCGATAACACTTCGACGATTCCGTCTTTTAAAAATGCAATCGAACTTTCCGGTTCAAGAAATGCGTGCTCTATCATTTGTGTTTCGAATGTTCGCGTTTCGACAAAAGCAGAATTTGCTAATGCTGAATCAACATCGCCGCGTTTGATAACACTTTTCGAAAGTAAATTTTCGTGGTCGTTATGAACTCGTGGAGCATTTTCTTTCAATGCTTCTTCGGGAGAAAAAACTCCATGTAAAATTTCATATTCGATATTGATGAGTTGAATTGCTTTGCGCGCAGTTTTATTATCAACAGCAACAACGCCGGCAAGAATATCGCCAATGCAATGTGTCGTTTCTCCTTTTGCTAAAAACATTGGCCAATCTTTGTAAATCAAACCTTGCTTTCGTTGTCCAAGAACATCGTTTGCCGTTACAACACGAACAACGCCGGGAAATTTTTCTGCTTCGTTTGTATCAATTTTTTTGATTCTGATTTTTGGATGCGGAGAAAAAAGAAACGCCGCATACAACATTTCGGGAAGCGTGATGTCATCGATATACGGTCGCTCGCCCATTGCAAATTTTTCTCCATCCATTCGCGGCAAACTCGAACCGATTTTTCCGGAATAATCCGGCTCGGGAATTTTTTCTCCGCGAAATGCTTTTGCAGAAAGTTCAATCGCATCAATAATTTTTACATAACCGGTGCAGCGGCAAATATGATTGTTAAGCGACTTGGCAATTTCTTCACGCGATGGTTCGGGTTTTTTTTCGATGAGACTTTTTGCGCGCACAACAATTCCCGGAATACAAAATCCGCATTGCAACCCTGCAGAATATGTGAACGCTTTTGCAAAAATATCGCGCGCGTGTTCGTTGAGTCCTTCGAGCGTGAGAACATTTTTTCCCGAAACATTTTTTGCCGGAACCGCGCACGACGAAACCGCCTTGCCATCAACAATAACCGTGCAGCAACCACACGAACCTTGCGGCGCGCATCCATTCTTCGGCGAAATCAATCCCGCTTGTTCACGCAACACATCCATCAATGAAGTGTCATCATCGAATGGTGCGGTGAAAGGATTGGAATTGAGAGTGAAGTTTATGTTGTTCATAATTCTTTGCCACTAATTTCACTAATTAGCACGAACCGATTAAAAAATAATTAGTGTTTCATTCGTGAAATTCGTGGCTAATTTACAAAATCTACATTTACAAAATGAACTCGTTCGTTGTTCAACATTCCAAGTAATAACGTTTTCATTGCAAAATAATATGCCAAATCAATTTTACAATTTTCTTTTCCTTTTGCAACGAGAACTTTGTTCGTTTCCCAATCAATGTTTAATTCAAAAATTTTATTTTCAAATTTAGTTTTCAGAAAATTATTTTCTGTTGAAAGCGAAAATTCTTTCTCTTTAAATCTTCCAAACAATTTCGCTTTACCATTTTCTTTCAACAAATAAAATCCGCTCAGTGAATTCCATTTCTTCCACTGCTCAAGCGAGCCGAAGAAACGCGGCTTTTCAATATATGGTCCGCCATCTTCGGGACAAAACACATCGCAGTTTCCACATTCATTACACGCGTCTGCAAAGTTTGCAATTTGATGTTTGTCTTTCACAGAAAAATTTCCGCCGCCAATTTCTTTCCAACTTCCGTTCGCAATTTCAATATTGTTGAACTGAATTTCCACTGGTTCAGTTTCAAAATAAAAATTCGCATCGTTCGGACAAACGGGAATACACTTATCGCAACTGATGCAATCGAACAACACCAAATGACTTCCGATTTTTCGGGGCGGTTTGTAGTTGGAAGAAAAGTGGTAGC
>VGWC01000148.1 GCA_016873775.1 Ignavibacteria bacterium
ATAATTCCGTTTGACGTCAATTCTTTTTCGCGGTGGAAATCTTTTGTTTCGCCGTTTTCAAAAACCAAAACTCCCGAACGATTTTCTCGTTGGATGTGAACATCGTTTGTTACAATATTTTCTTTTTTCGATGATAGAAATTTTTCTATGTCATTCAGAGGAAAAACCATTCTCTCTTTTTTCGTTTCTACTGCTTCATCATAAATCATCAACGAGCGCAATCGTTTCGATAACATCCATTGCGGTTCGTTGTTTCGTCGTGAATGTTGTTCTATGAATTCACGCGTAAGTTTTTTTTCTTTGAGTAATGTGTCTTGCATTTAATATAAACTTGATTGTACGTCTTGCTGAACTTGTTTCAGCATCTTTTTTAGATGCCGAAATAAATTCGGCATGACGAATTTTCTATCCTACTGAACCTTCAAGAGAAATTTCCATCAATCTCTCTGCTTCCACTGCAAATTCCATCGGAAGATTATTGAATACTTGTTTCGCAAAGCCGTTCACAATCATCGAGATTGCATTTTCTTTTGTAATGCCGCGCGACGTGAGATAAAATATTTTGTCTTCACCGATTTTCGATGTCGTTGCTTCGTGTTCCGTTATCGTTGTCGGATTATCAATTTCCAAAACGGGAAATGTATTCGCGCTGCATTGAGAACCAAGCAACAACGAATCACATTGTGTAAAGTTGCGCGCGTTGGTTGCATTCGGAGAAACACGCACCAAACCGCGATACGTATTTTTTCCAAAGCCGGCAGAAATTCCTTTCGAGATAATTGTGCTGCGCGTATTTTTTCCGATGTGCAACATTTTCGTTCCCGTATCTGCTTGCTGATGATTCGCCGTAACTGCAACGGAATAAAATTCTCCAATCGCATTATCGCCTTTCAATATGCACGAAGGATATTTCCACGTAATTGCCGCACCGGTTTCGACCTGGTTCCAAGAAATTTTGGAATTTTTTCCTGCGCAAATTCCACGCTTTGTAACAAAATTATAAATGCCGCCTTTGCCATCTTTATCGCCAGTATACCAATTTTGAATCGTGGAATATTTTATCGTCGCGTTATTCATTGCAACGAGTTCGACCACTGCGGCGTGCAACTGACTTTCCGAACGACGCGGCGCAGAACATCCTTCGAGATACGAAACATACGCATCATCATCCGCAATAATCAACGTGCGCTCGAATTGTCCCGTGTTTTCTGCATTGATTCTGAAATACGTCGAAAGTTCCATCGGACAATGTACGCCTTTCGGAATATAGCAAAACGTTCCATCGGAAAAGACAGCGGAGTTCAGCGTGGCAAAATAATTATCGGTGTACGGAACAACAGAACTCAAATATTTTTTCACCAGTTCAGGATGCTTTTGAATCGCTTCGGAAATCGAGCAGAAAATTATTCCGTGCTTTGCGAGTTCGTCTGCAAATGTTGTTGCAACGGAAACGCTATCAAACACAGCATCAATCGCGACGCCGCTCAACATTTTTTGTTCTGCGAGCGGAATGCCGAGTTTCTCGTACGTTTTCAAAATTTCCGGGTCAACTTCATCGAGCGAAGAAAGTTGCTGTTTCTTTTTCGGTGCGGCGTAATAAATAATATCGTTGTAGTTTATTTTCGGATAGGAAATATGCGCCCACGTTGGTTCTTTCATTGTAAGCCAATGACGATACGCTTTCAAGCGATAGTCGAGCATCCATTCGGGTTCGTTTTTCTTTTGCGAAATGAGTCGAACGATTTCTTCGCTCAATCCTTTTGGAATTGTTTCCATTTCAATATCGGTTACAAAACCGTATTTGTAATCTGTAGAAACGAGTTCGTGTACTTGT
>VGWC01000149.1 GCA_016873775.1 Ignavibacteria bacterium
TAAAAAATTTCAAAACTACATAAACGGAAAATGGTGCGATGCAAAATCGGGACAAGAATTCGAGAATCGCAATCCGGCAAATAACAACGAAGTATTGGGAACGTTTCCCAAATCATCAAAAGAAGACGTGAATGAAGCCGTTGCCGCGGCGAAGAAAGCGTTCGAGAGTTGGCGATTAGTTCCGGCACCAAAACGCGGAGACATTCTCAAAAAAGTCGGCGACATAATGACGGAACGCAAAGAAGAACTCGCCCGCGCAATGACGAAAGAAATGGGAAAAGTGTTGCTCGAAACGCGCGGCGATGTGCAAGAAGGAATTGACACAGCATATTACGCCGCATCGGAAGGACGACGATTATTCGGTCACACCGTTCCGAGCGAATTGCCGAACAAATTCAATATGGCAGTGCGTTCTCCAATTGGCGTTGCAGGATTGATTACTCCGTGGAATTTTCCGATGGCAATTCCGACATGGAAAAGTTTTCCTGCGTTGTTATGCGGAAATACGATTGTGTTTAAACCCGCATCAATTACGCCCGAAACTGCAACACATCTCGTAGAAATTTTGATTGATGCCGGAGTTCCCGAAGGCGTTGTGAATATTGTTCATGGCGGCGGAAGTGATGTCGGAAACGCAATCGTCGAACATCACGATGTGGATTTGATTTCGTTCACCGGTTCGACAGAAGTGGGAAAGAAAATTTCTAAAATGGGAGCAGATACATTGAAACGCATTTCGCTTGAACTCGGCGGAAAGAATGCGCAAATCGTAATGGACGATGCTGATTTGGATTTGGCGCTCAATGCTGTTTTATGGGGAGCATTCGGAACAACGGGACAACGCTGCACTGCAACGTCGCGTTTGATTGTTCACGAAAAAGTGTATGATGAATTTATGAAAATGCTCGTTGCGCGTACAGAAAAATTGCGTCTCGGCGATGGACTTTTGGATGCAACGGAAGTTGGTCCGTGTGTATCCGAATCGCAGCGAAATACTGTGATGGAATACGTCGAGATTGGAAAGAAAGAAGGCGCGAAACTTGTGTGCGGAGGAAACATTGCAAAAGGAAGCGGCTTGAATGACGGATGGTTTCATCAACCAACAATTTTTGGCGATGTGCTTCCGAATATGCGCATTGCAAAAGAAGAAATCTTCGGTCCCGTGCTTTCAGTGCTCAAAATAAAATCCATCGAAGAAGGAATAAAAGTTTTGAACGATACGATTTACGGTTTGTCTTCTTCCGTGTTCACAAAAAATATCAACAATGCGTACACTGCAATGCGCGATATCAAAGCGGGAATTGTGTACATCAATGCGCCAACAATCGGAGCAGAAGCGCATATGCCATTTGGTGGAGTAAAACAAACGGGCAACGGTCATCGCGAAGGCGGATGGACGGTGTACGATTTCTTTTCGGAATGGAAAACAATTTATGTTGACTTTTCCGGAAAGTTGCAGAAAGCGCAGATTGATACATAGTGAATGAATAAGGTTGAAAAGATTCTTCTGAAAATTCTCAGTGGAAATGCAGATAACAATATTGATTTTGAAGACTTGTGTTTAGTTTTGAAAAATTACAACTTCAATGAACGCATCATAAGGAAGTCATCATATTTTTTCCAAAAGTGGAATTGAAGAAATTATCAATATCCAACCCAAAAGTAATAATGCGAAAGCATATCAAGTGAAACAAATTCGAAATATTTTTCTGAAATATCAGTTAAGTGATTTGCTATGAGTAAATATGAAATCATAATTTATTGGAGCGATGATGATAACGCATTTATCGCAGAAGTTCCGGAATTGTCGGGATGTATGG
>VGWC01000150.1 GCA_016873775.1 Ignavibacteria bacterium
GCAAAACTATCCGAATCCGTTTAATGCAGCGACAGTTATCGGTTACAAGTTACAAGTTACAAGTTTTGTTTCTATAAAGATATACGATATTAAGGGGAATGAAATTGTTTCGTTGGTGAACAAGCAAATGGAAACAGGCGAACACCGAGTAGAATGGAACGCAGAAAATGTTCCAAGTGGAATGTATTTTTATAGATTAACTGCAAACAATTTTTCCGAAACTAAAAAATTATTGTTATTAAAGTAAATTTTTTCAAGAAGTAGTTATGAAAAACATTTTCCTTCTTTTCTCGTTTTCATTTTGTTTACTGACGGAAAACGTTCTTTCTCAATGGAGCAGTGATACGCTCACACACAATATTCATCGCGATGAAACGGAAATGCAATCGCTTGCTGTGAATGGAACATCGCTTCACGCCGTATGGAAACAAGAAAAATCCGGCGGAGCATGGGAAATACTGTATGCCAAAAAAGAAACCGGGAATGATTGGACAATGGCACGCAACATCAGCGGTTCATCAGGAACTGCATTCTCTCCAGCGCTTGCGGTGAACAGAGCATATAACGATGCATACATTGTTTTTCTTCAACAACCGGATGTGTATGATTTCAAAGATATTATCCTCGCGCGTGATTCAGGAAATACATTTCTCTCTACACATATTACAAACGATACAACAGAAAAATTTTCTCCAACAATTGCGATCGATGCGTACAGCAAAATTCACATTGCGTGGATAGGAAAAGATACGCTTGATAATTGGAAAATTTTTTATGCGTCGAATTATTTCGGAGAATGGAGAATACAAATGCTTGCAGGAAGCGAACTTGGTCCTTTTGGAAGCGGCGCATCTCCGTTTCTCGCTGTAAATACATACGGAGTCGCGCATATCGTGTATCGCGGAGGAGATTTCGGAAATTACCACATTCAGCACGTCTATAATGTACTTCCCGGTGATACAACGTGGCATTACGAAACTATCTCAACGCCGAACGAAAATGATTTCACCGCACAACTTGTCGTGGATGATATGAACACCTTACATTTACTCGCAAGTGGAAACGATGGCTGGGGATTTCCTCCTCACGCATATTATCGAACCAAAAACGAAGGTGGAAACTGGAGCGAGCCGCAACTTGCAACGAGCGATGGCGCTGGTTGGGGAAATTCGCTTTTCATTGACATCAACAGCAAAGCGCATATTCTCTGGGAAGAAACAAGCGGCAACATTTATACAGGAAATTTATTCTATGCATCGAACAAAACCGGCGTGTGGGAATCGGATTCATTGCTGTGCGATGAAAAATCGTTTGGAGGAAATTTCGTGATTGATGCAAATGGTTTTGGTTATGCTTTGCTCTATAACGGCGCAACATTTGATACGGAAGAAATACTTGCATTGCGTTCATCATCTCCGGTAACGAATGTTATTGAACATAATACGTTTTCTCCCCAACAATTTTCTCTTTCGCAAAACTATCCCAATCCTTTCAATCCAACAACAACGATTCGATTTGAAATTCCCGTAGGGGCAATTCATGAATTGCCCTTACAAACAACGTTGAAAATTTACAACATACTCGGTGAAGACGTTGCAACGCTTGTGAATGAAAATCTTCCTGCAGGAAATTACGAGCGAGAATGGAATGCAACGAATTTTCCAAGCGGATTGTATCTTTACAGATTGACGGCAGGAAAATTTTCGGAGACGAAGAAACTTCTTCTTCTGAAATAATTTTACTCAACTTTTCCGTTTTCCTCTCAAGTCGGTTTGCTTATATTA
>VGWC01000151.1 GCA_016873775.1 Ignavibacteria bacterium
TACTTTCCGCTTTCACCGAAAACACTTTTTCAAAATTTCTGATTACGCTTTCTTCAACTTCATTCATCGCAATTTTCTTTCCGAGAAGTTTTTCGAGCGATGTAACTCCTTTGTGAAAAATTCCGCATGGAATAATTCTATCGAAGTAACTCAAATCCGTATTGACGTTGAAAGCAAATCCGTGCATCGTAATCCACTTGCTTACTTTCACGCCGATTGCGGCGATTTTATTTTCGCCAACCCAAACGCCGGTAAAATCATTGTTGCGTGTTCCTTCAATTCCAAAATCGTTGAGCGTGAGAATGAGAACTTCTTCCAAATCGCGCAAGTAACGATGAATGTCGCAGTAGTAGTTGTCCAAATTCAAAATCGGATAACCGACAAGTTGCCCGGGACCGTGATACGTAATGTCGCCGCCTCTATCAATATGAAAAACATCTACACCGTTTATTTTCAATTCCTCTTCACTTGCAAGAAGATGATTATCATCGCCGCTTTTGCCGATTGTGTAAACGTGTTCGTGCTCATTCAAAATCAAAACATCGCCGATTGCTTTTTCTTCAACCAGAGAAAAAAAATTCTTCTGCAAATCCCACGTGT
The DNA here is from genome assembly GCA_016873775.1 of Ignavibacteria bacterium. Taxonomy (NCBI): domain Bacteria; kingdom Pseudomonadati; phylum Ignavibacteriota; class Ignavibacteria; species Ignavibacteria bacterium. The sequence goes on from VGWC01000151.1 coordinate 601, forward strand.
GTTTGTAATCCGTGTGATGGAGATTGAGAATTTGAATTCTATTCATTTTTATCTCTCGCCAAGTTCGAAAAAAAAAGCTTTGTTGTCTTTGCGCCTTTGTGTGAAATTTCAACTCAAATATGTATCGAATGTCCCAACGCATTTTCCGCGGCTTCCATTATTGCTTCGGAGAGCGTGGGATGTGCGTGCATTGTGTTTGCAATTCCTTCCGCAGTTGTTTCGTGCGATTTTGCAATATTGAGTTCGGCAAGCATTTCCGTTGCTTCGCTTCCTAAAATATGCGCGCCGAGTAGTTCGCCATACTTTGCATCGAAAATAAGTTTTACGAGTCCATCCGTTTCACCAATCGCGCGCGCTTTTCCGCTTGCAGAAAATGGAAATCGACCGACTTTGATTTGATAACCTGCGGCAATGGCTTTTTCTTCCGTCAATCCAACGCTTGCAACTTGCGGCTGACAATACGTGCAACCGGGAATATTTTCCCAATCAATCGGCTGTGGATTTTTTCCCGCAATTTTTTCCACGCACACAATTCCTTCTTTCGATGCAACGTGCGCTAACCATGGCGGACCAGCAACATCGCCGATGGCATAAATTCCGTCAACGTTTGTTTTTCCAAAATCATTAACTGTAATCCAACCTTTTTCTAATTTAACACCAAGCGTTTCCAAGCCAATGTTTTCAATATTTCCTTGAACACCGATTGCATTGAGCGCAATTTCTGCTTTTAGTTCCTTCTTTCCATCTTTATTGGAAACAACAACTTTCACATCTTTTCCAGCAGTTACACTTTCAACTTTTGTTTCAGTAAAAATTTCAATTCCGTTTTTCTTGAAATTACTTTCGAGCAGTTTGGAAATTTCTTTGTCTTCAATCGGAAGAATGTTCGACATCATTTCCACTACCGTAACTTTTGTCCCGAAGGCATTATAGAAATACGCAAACTCGACTCCAATCGCTCCAGCGCCAATAATAATCATTGATTTCGGAATGGAAGAAAGTGTCATTGCTTCTGAACTGGTAATTACTTTTTTCCCATCAACAGTAATTCCGGAAATTGTTCTCGAACGCGCTCCTGTTGCAATAATCGTGTGCTTCGATTTTATTTCTTCAATCGCTTTTCCATCTTTTGAAACTTCGATAACA
>VGWC01000152.1 GCA_016873775.1 Ignavibacteria bacterium
CGGCGGCAACTTCTCCCGTCATTGTCAAAAATGCTTTTCCGCCCAACGCCATAGCAAGACGAATTTCTATCAGTGTAACGTTTGCAGATTTTACTGATGCATCAGCGGCTTCAATGAGTGATGCAACGGAAAACGATTCGATGATTCCCAATGCTTCGAGCAAATCTACTTTACTCGTTCCGGAAATTGCGGGAAAAACATTTTGATGAACATTCGGAATCACAAACGTATCAATAATCGAACCGCGTCCGGCAAGAACTCCCGCATCAACGCTTGCCCGCACTGCTGCAACGTCTCCGCCAATCAGCACCATATATTTTCCCGAACAAATAGTGCGCGATAAAATTATTTCTACTTCCGCCGCTTTTAACATTGCGTCTGCAACGAGAAATCCGGCAGCAATACTTGTGAGTTCGATAAGACCAATTGAGTTTTTTTGCATAAGGTGTTTACTTTCTTTGTGTCTTTGTGTCTTGGTGTCTTTGTGGTAAAAATTTAAACCACTAAGACACAAAGGCACCAAGTTTAAATTTTATTTTTCAATTACAATATTTTTTTCATCAACATTTTTCACCACTCCATCAATGCTCGCGTGAATTCGCGCTCCTAATTTTCCTTCGGGAATTTCGCCGATGAGTTGTCCTTTGCGAACATTATCTCCAACGCGAACAACTGCTTGCGCGGGAGAACCGATGTGTTGCGATAACGGAATTTCCACTTTCTTCGGAAGAATTTTTTCAGAAGAAAATTTTGTGTCAACATTATATTCTTCTACGCCGAGACGTTTCATCAATTGTTTCAACGGTGTGCGTCTTCCTTCATACATCGGATGCGGTTCGACTTCCATCTTTCCGCTCCACTTGATTCCTTGTTCGCGCAAATCGTGTTTCGCTTTGTCGCATGCTTCTTTCGGAAATAAACTTTCGGGACACGCATACAACGTGCACAATCCACACGCGCAGCAAAGTTGTGCAAATTGATTCCAGATATTTTCTCCCGTTGTTGTGAATCCCAAACTCCGCATCACTTTGTGCGGCTGAATGTCGTAACCAAGAATGTAACGCGGACAAAGTTCCGTGCAATAACTACACTGGTCGCACGCAGATTTTCCGATATGATGTTTTACTTTTTCCGGTTGCATTTTTCTTTGCACAAGTGTATGTTCTGTTGGGAGAACAACAAGTCCCGCGCAGGTTTTTGTAATTGGAATATCAAGATTGAATTCCAATTTCCCCATCATAATTCCGCTGACAAACACTGCAAATTTTTTTTCTGTTGTTCCGCCAGCGAGAGAAATCGCATCGCGAAAACTCATTCCGATTGGCGCAAGAAATGATATTGGATTTTTTACTGCGCCAGCGATGGTAATAAATTTTTCTGTTACAGAAATTTCTTCTGTCGCTTGCGAAATGTTATACAACGTTTCGACATTGTTCACAACAACGCCGACATCGAGCGGAATTCCTTGCGGCGGAATAAGTCGTTTCGTTGCTTCATACACTAAAATATATTCATCGCCAGAAGGATAAAAATCGCCAAGTTCGTGAACGGAAATACGCGTGTCGCTGATATGTGATTTGATTGCATCAATCGCATTTTTATTTTTCGATTTAATGCCGATGATTCCTTGTTTCGCGCCGGTAGATTCCATCAA
>VGWC01000153.1 GCA_016873775.1 Ignavibacteria bacterium
TTCATCAAATTGCTTTCTAAAAATTAACTACAAATTATGTGCATACGCTACGAATATGCACGAGTGAAATCCGTGTCTATTCGTGTTTCAATCATGTAGTTCGCGGTTGATACTATTTCATCAACTCCATCTTAATCGTCTTCGTAAATTCTTTAGTTTGCAATCGCGCAAAGTACACGCCGCTACCAACTACTTCTCCCCTATCACTCTTTCCTTCCCAAATGAAATTATATTTTCCGGTTTCCAATTCTCCTGAAAATAATGTTGCGACTTCTCTTCCAAGAACATCATAAATCTTCAATGTCGTGAATCGTGGTTCGTGAATCGTGAATCGGATATTCGTTGATGGGTTGAACGGATTCGGATAATTTTGTTCAAGCGAAAATTGCGACGGAAGTTCTGCATCAACCAACGATTTGGGTCCTGCAATTATCTCCGCAACAAATGGCGTTGTTATATTTCTCGAAATCAAAATCGAAGCACCTTCGTTCAATTCGTATTCCTTCGCGGAGGGAATTCCTTGCACAACAATTTTCCAATCATTCGGCAACTGCGAAATTTCTTTCATTGAAATTGAATGAACTGTTTTCGGATTTACATACACTTTCCATTTCAACAACGATTCATTGTTCGAACGGATGTCGCTCCACAATTTTCCTGCGATATACGATTCATCACTTTTCATTTCGGGATTTGCTGGAGCCATCGGATAATCGTAGTAATCATTTCCGTTTTGTGCATTGCGATGTTGCCCGATTCTCATTACAGATTTTCCCACAGCAATTTTTGCAAACCATCCGTCGCTGTTTTGAAATTCAGGAATTACATTTTGATTTTCATTTCTTAAAAATGTAAATGTCGTATTTGCACCCGTTCCGTTCCACACAGCATATCCGGCAAATGGTTGCAATTTCTCAGTAGCAGGATTTAAGGGTCCCTCCCATTTTTTTTGCAATTCATTATACTTGTATATGCGAACACCAATAGAATTTGTATCAATATTTATCGGACTCCAACTTGCATCTTGCGGATAAAAAGGCGAACCGATGAGCGACCATCCACTTGGTATTGGAATAGAATGTGATAGTGTAGAAACAAGTTGCCCCGAATTAAAATACAAATGAAATCGGTGTTTTTTGGCAACAGTTTTAAACCAAAATCCACGTGTAAGTTGAAACGCATTTCCACTGTTCGAAATATCATTAAATTCTCCATTGATGTATGAAATAATTTTCCAAGGATTTTCTCCAGGAAGTTGCGAACGTAAAACACTCACGGATTTGTTGTCAAGTTCCATTGGAATACTCATCAATAACCATTGTGAATCGAGAATTCCGTTACTGAAATATCCAATCGTTGTTTGCATTTCGCCGTCATTCATTCTTTTTTTTCCAACACCAGAAAGGAGAATAGTTGTAGGACTTCCATCTGCATCGTGTGAAAGTACAAGCGATGATTGAAACACACCTTCATTGACAGGTGTAAATTGAACAATGAGCAAATGAGAATCATTCGGAGCAACGGTAAATGAATTATCTTCCGTTGAAAAAATAGTATTGCTTATATCTATATTTAAAATATACAATGGCGCAGTCCCTTGGTTGTAGAAAATAATTGTATCTGTTTTTG
>VGWC01000154.1 GCA_016873775.1 Ignavibacteria bacterium
TTATCGGCTACAATTTTCAAATCATTTCCAATCGTAGAAATATTTTCTTTCTCAATAAAAATATCTGCTGTGTAATCTTGTTCCGCAGTAATGATGCGACCGTTTTTGATTAAGGTTGACATAGTTAGTTCAATGAAAAGTTAAAAGTGAAAAATGAAAAGTTTCTTACAAAACGAAAGTGGAATTTGAAATTCAAATCGGTATAACTCAAATCTCAAATCCCCATCTCATATCAATAAATTACATCCAAGGTTCATCCGCAGAAGGACCATAGATTGACGGAACTTTCCCGCCTGCAATTCTGAGATACACTGAAAATTGTCCGCGATAATGAACCATATCCATCAGCGTAATCCAAAGAACATCGGCTTTGCGTACTTCTGCCGGTTGTTTTGGTCCAACATGCCACGTCATTGTTGAATTATATTCTTCTTCGGACATCGCTTTTATTTTTTCCATATTTGCTTTTGTAAGCATTTCGTATGCGGCAAGAGTTTCTGCCATCGTGTTTGGTGCAGAAGGCATTCCTCCGCTGAAATCAATCTTGCCTATTTTTACCATATCAACGATGGCTTGTTCGCCGACAAATACGAATGCTAAATCTCGCTCGGATTTTGATTTCTCCGCCGGTTTCATATCGAGTTTATCAATGGGATAAGCTTTTAGAACTTTCACTGTTGTCTGGTATTCGCGCTCCCACGTTTGTAAGAACATATCTTTTTCTGTCATTTGCATAGGAGTTGTTTGTTAATTGTGATTAGTTATTTATTAGTTGTTTATTGTGAAATCTGTTGTCTAAACTTTTAGTGAATTTCAATACCATACTTCTTCTGAAATTCTCGCAGTGATTCCCACGTCATGGGTTGCGGAAGTTCTTTCACGAGTTGATTCCATGTTTTTGAATTGTGTCGCGGTAGTTTAATCATCGTAATACATCCTTCAACGGGACAAACGAGTGAACACAACGCACACCCAACACAATCTTTCTCCCGCACTTCCGGTTGAAAGATGGGAAATTCTGTATTCAACTCTTTCTTATGCCCATTGCCATTGAGTGGTTTCAAATCAATACATTGATGCGCTGTATCTTCGCACGCAACGTAACACAAATTGCAATGAATACATTTCGCCGCATCAATTCGCGCAACGGAATGAAACAGCAAATCGAAATTTCCGAAATCATCAATGCGATGAAGCGATTTACCGATGAAGTCCGTGCATTTTGTAAAACCTTTTTCTTCCATCCAGTTGGAAAGTCCTTCCGTCAAATCGTTGATGATGCGAAAACCATAATGCATTACCGCAGTGCAAAGTTGAACACTCGTTGAGCCGAGAAGCATAAATTCCACTGCATCTTTCCACGTAGAAATTCCACCGATACCGGAAATCGGAAGCTGCACTTCTTTATCGTTTGCAACTTGTGAAATCATATTGAGCGCAATCGGTTTTACTGCTGAGCCGGCAAATCCACCGTGTCCGCCTTTTCCACCGATGTTCGGTTTTAATTCAAACGAATTGATATCAACGCCCATAATGCTATTGATGGTATTGATAAGCGAAACACCGTTTGCCTTTGCACGTTTTGCAGCACGCGCGGGAAAACGAATATCACCAATGTTCG
>VGWC01000155.1 GCA_016873775.1 Ignavibacteria bacterium
TTTACAACGATTTAGGAAGCGTTGGACAACCGAGTCAATTAACATATCGCGGAATGAGCACAAGGAACATCGGAATTTTTATTGACGGACGACCGATGAATGAACCGCTTACAGGAATTGCTGATATAAATTTTATTCCCACAGAAATGATTGAACGAGTAGAAATAATTCCTGCGCCGCGTTCGTTGTTGTATGGAATGAATTCCAATGCAGTTGCCATTAACATTGTTACGAAATCGTACAATTCAAAAATTCCGTACTCTCGAATTAAATATACAGAAGGCGCGTACGAGGAAGGATTGTTCGATGGAGTTCTTGCGCATAATCTTTCACGAAATCTCAATTTGAGTGTTGGCGTTCAGCGAAGAACAACCGATGGGAGATACGAAAACTCCGCCAACGATGAATGGAACGCCCGCTCCAAACTGCGATGGAATGTTTCGAAGAAGTTTAACGTGGAGTTGTTGCAGATGTATAATAAGCAGAAGGTGGGATTGTTTGGTGGAGTTGATTATTTTAAATCCCAAGATATATATGATCCAAATTTTTCGATAGTTGCGGACCAATATCAAAAATACTACAATTCACAATGGTGTTGGCAGGTGAATGGGGTTGCAAGTTTTTTTCACGATACTTTGGCGAGGAGTTTCTTTTCTTTTTATACATCAAATTTGCGTTTCGAATACTCCGATACTGCATTTGACCCGAAATACCATAGTGTATGGAATGGAATACTACTTTCGCAAAAATTCAATGTTCAAGATTTTTTCTTCACGTTCAGAGCGAATATTGAAAAAAGAAGTGCTGAAAGAAATAATACATCCAGAAATTTTTGGGTAAGTAAAATGTATTCAAGTTTATCTTGCAAAGTAGAAACTGATATTACCACTCAAACTCAATTTTCATTTTTTGGAAAGTTTGAAAGAGACACAGTATTGTTCTCTGATTACTTTTCCTATAGAAGAAATAATTTCGGTGGAAGTTTTTTTTGGGGGAAACAAAATTCGTTGAGCGGTATGATTGGGTTTGTGGCGAATGACGTGAAGAATAATAGACTGTTTTTGAATGTATCTTCGCAAGCAACAAAAACATTACGAATTGAAGCGCAATCAATTTTCGGACTGAACGAAAAAATTGATTTTCTTTTTTATGTCAATTATACTCCAGGAAAATTTCGTTTGAGAACAACGTTTGATATTGGAACAGATGAATATGGACAAAGCACAACTATTCCTGATTTTGAAGATGTCGAAATTGGTCTTTACTCTTTTCAACACGTTGATGCTCAATGGATAAACATTGATGCTTTATACGAAGATAAACTGCTTGAAAATCATTTGAACATTCAAACTGGCTTTCGCGGAAAATTTATTCACCGAAATGATGATTCACTTCGCTATAATTCATTCATTGACAACATTGAAAGAGTGCGGTTGAAAGGTTTTACCGGCACTCTCGATTTCCTCTTCTTTGCAAAACTTGGCGATGCGGTTGTGCATTTTACGATTGAAAATATTTTCAACACGAAATATTACGTTGTTCCGTTTTATCCAATGCCGGATAGAAATTTGCGGCTTGG
>VGWC01000156.1 GCA_016873775.1 Ignavibacteria bacterium
TAACGCGAAGAACGAGTTTTTCTTTTTCCAAAACGCCGAGTGTTTTGCGAAGTTCACCGTACGCACGCTCGTCTTTTATTCCCAATCGCCGCTGTAATTCTTTCGACTTAAATGTTTGATGGGGATAGCGGCGAAGAAATTCTAAAATTGTTTCGCGGAAAGGTTGTTGTTCGGGAAGTTGGGGTTTCATTTGTTTTTTTTTGTTACACAGAGAACACGGGGAAAAAAAAATCTCTGTGCATACTCTGCGTTCTCTGTGTAAAAAGAAATGTTATTGAAAAATTTGCGTGAAAATTTTAATCAATCTATTTTCGACATTCCCATCAAAATCTTTATGAGGGATTTCTAAGCGATGTAAAACATTCTTGAACTTTCTAAAACCGTTTTCATTTCGCAATTCAACCCAACTAACATTTAAACTATCCAATTGTTTCTTGTTTGTTTCGGAAAGTTTATCGGCAACAAAAACTTTACTATCTCTCGCAATAACAGCATCGGCACTTTCTGGATTTCCTTTGCCCATCAATTTCACTTCGCATTTGTAATTGTTCTCACTATTTACAAGATAGAAATCAATTTCTCGCTCAAAGTCAGTTTTCTTTTTTGATTTTCCTTTTACCTTGACAGAGTAATTACTTTCTTGAACATTATACAACTTGCAAAGTGTAAGCATTAATGGTTTCTCAACTCTCTTTCCCGCAGTACTCCAAAGACCCCCACGTAATTCCGCTCGCTTTACCGCTAAAGTATTTATCACTATCAAACTTTCGCTAACATTTAAATCAACACTTACTCCTTTGAATTTTATCGTGAGCGTTAGTTCTAATTCTTGTTCGCTATCAACTAAATTTTTTATCGCTTCAAATAATGTATCATAATGTTCGTTCGATGCGTCAATTATTATTTCTTTCGTTGACGAGTTGAACATATTATGAATTGTTTTCTTGTTCAATCCAGAATTTATTGCAATTTGTTTTGCCGGAAGTTTTGGATTAAGAAATTCTTGCTTATACCAATCCACTGTAATGTTTTGACTTTTCAACTTTGCTTCAATTACTTTTTTGAAGAAGTCAATTGCAAACTGTAAAAACTCTGCGTTGATTAACGTGACAACTTCGATTCTATAATCATCTCCGTTTATGAGTTTTCTAATTATGTTCTTCGCAACTTGTTCGGTAAGTGTCATTTGTTATTTAGTTTTCTAAATTCTTCCAGATTCAAAAATCGAGTTTCTTTTTCATCGAACATTTGTTTTGGTTTTGCTTTTTGTTGCATATACTCAAAGTACGTTTTATCTTTTTCCGTTAAGAAAAAAAATCTGTTTAAACTCTTTGCAGTTCTTCCAACAGTTCCACTTCCAGCAAACGGGTCAAAGACTACATCGCCTTTGAAAGAATAATATTGTATTACTCGTTTGCAAAGTTCAACGGGAAAAACCGCTGAGTGAACTTTACTAAACGTCGGGTCAATTTTCCAAACATTTGTTGTTTCATAACCATCAGCGATTTTACTTTCCTTTACCGTTTTCAAATCATA
>VGWC01000157.1 GCA_016873775.1 Ignavibacteria bacterium
GGAGAAAAAGTAAAAAAACTTCCCGTGCCGCAACCGGGATTTACGTTTGTCCGCCACGCAACCGATTTAGTTTGTCCGATGAATTATCTCGAAAGTTTAACAACAAAAGGGGAATTGATTTTTGAGAAAAAATTCAAAGGATAATTTCATTACAACAACTATTTTTTCATCTAACTACTCCAACTCAATTACTTCGTTATGAAAAACAAACTACTGATTCTTCTCGCAATCATAAGCATTTGCTCACAACTTCTCTTTTCTCAAACTATCACGCCGGATATTTATTCGTGGAAAAGAAACACAACAGGAATAACAGGATACAACAATATTCCCGCCGATGTGCAGCACGTACATTACACAAGCGATTATGTGTACGTTGCGAGCACGAACATTCCATCGTATCCCATTGGTCCTTGGAATGGAAATCCGAACGGCGCGACAAATCAGAATTTCATTTTCAAAATTTCTCGCCATCCCGTTGAAAACACCGGAACAAAAACTAGAACTGCGCTTGGTCATATCGGCGTTCTTTCCAACGGCGTAACGTTTTTCAATCCCAAAGATGCAATGTCGTACCACAATCAAAATATCTGGCATCAAAACGCAGTTGTGGTAGAAGCGCCGTCGTTTGATTCGTGTCTTGGTCATCCGCAGCAACAAGGAGAGTATCATCATCACCAAAATCCAAAGTGTTTATACACGCCTACACCAAATCAACATTCACCAGTTATTGGTTTTTCTTTTGATGGATTTCCAATTTACGGCGCGTATGCTTTTGAAAACACAAATGGAACAGGAAACATTGTGAGAATGAAAACAAGTTTTCGCAAACGCAACATTACACAACGCCATACACTGCCTAATGGAACAATCCTCCCAACAACGCAATACGGTCCCGATGTTTCAACGCAATATCCGCTCAGTTATTACATTGAAGATTTTGAGTTCGTGAATGGTTTGGGAAATCTGGATAGCAACAACGGGCGATTTTCCGTAACGCCGGAATATCCCAACGGAACGTACGCATATTTCGCCACAATGGATTCGCTTGGAAATTCTGAATATCCGTACTTGATTGGTCCGCAATATTATGGCGTTGTAACAGCAGGAAACACGGGACCAAACAGCGGACACAACACTGTTCCTGATTCTGCAATTGAATACTCGGGACAAACAGGAGCGAGTGAAAATAATTTTTCACTGAATACATTTTCTCTTTTGCAAAATTATCCGAATCCGTTTAACCCGAAAACAAAATTGTCCTTTGTTATTAGTCATTCGTCATTAGTAAATCTCAGAGTGTATAATATCCTCGGTCAAGAAGTTGCAACGTTGATTCACAGCAGAATAATGGATAAAGGAATACACGAAATACAATTTGATGCAACAAACATTTCTTCGGGAATGTATTTCTATCGCCTAACAACAAATACATTTTCTGAAACAAAGAAAATGATTTTACTAAAATAAATTCTGCCACCAATTACACCAATTTTCACGAAAGAAAAATTAGTGTTCAT